>CAZQZX010000019.1:0-43763 GCA_964597885.1 uncultured Planctomycetota bacterium | reverse complement strand
GGTCAGCGGCGTGCCACCATCCTCGTCGTAGGTCGACAGCGTGACCAGGTCGACCACGCCGTCGTAGGCCGCGACCTGCTGATCTTCGTCACGCACCGCCCCGACGAGGTCGTCCTCGTCCGGCTTGCCGACGCCGACCAGGTCGATCACGACCAGGTTCTCGTCACCCGACGCCGTCACCGAGTAGATCGGATCGATCAGTCCCGCGAGCGTGACGATCGAATCCCGGACCGTCCCGGCCGACACGGCCAGGCCCCCGTAGTCCTCGAGGCGGCGAACGACTCGCGCCGCGCCATCCGCACATCCGTTCCGGCGCGCGGTTTCGGACATGCGTTCGCGTAGGTCGTCGTCATCCAGCAGACGGACGAGACATCGTTGCACCTCGTCCGGTTCACTCTCGTGCGCGAGGTAACCTCCCCCGCTCGCGTCCATCCACGCGGCGTTTCGCTCCTGATGCCGGGCCGCGTCGTGCGGGTACGGCACCAGCACCGACGCGCGACCGACGGCGCCGAGCTCGGCAACCGTGCCGGCGCCCGCCCGTGCGAGGACGAGATCCGCCGCCGAGTACGCCACCTCGACATTGGACGCAAACGGTACCACGCGACTAGGGACGTCCGCGGCCGCGTACGCCTCGCGCAGGTCCTCGCAGCGCGCCTCGTCCCCCGCGACGTGCAGGACATGAAGCCCCTTCGTCACCCGAGCGAGCGTCCTCGCGCGCTCGGCCATGAAGCGATCGAGCCCGCGGGCGCCCTGGCTGCCGCCCATCACGAACAGCACGCGTCCGTGGACGGGAAGCCCCATGGCGATGCGAGCCTCGTCCTTTCCGACGGCGCGGATCTCGCTGCGAATCGGGTTTCCGGTGATGTGCGTCCGCGTGCGGCGAGGAAGCTCGTCGGCCGTCTCGGCAAACTGCGTCCACGCCTCGCGAGCGAAGCGGGCCAGCATGCGGTTGGCCCGACCGGGCAGCACGTTCGGCTCGATCAGATACAACGGGATGCGCAGCAGCACGGCAGCCAGCCCCGTCGGAACGGAGGCGTATCCGCCGAGACCGATGACCGCATCCGGACGGAACTCCCGCACGCCGCGCAGGGCGACGCGCATCGCTTTCGGTGCCCGACCGATCGGATCGAAGCGCCCGCCACCGGGCGCGCGCAGAGCGGGCACGACGTCCCAGTCGACACCGCGGCCCTCGAGGATCCGCCGGTCGACGGGACGATCGCTCGCCGCGAAGCGCACGCGCACGTCGTCACCGAAGCGATCGACGAGCTCCTGCGCGACGGCGAGCCCCGGGAACAGGTGGCCTCCCGACCCCCCGCCCGCGAACAGGACGCGGGCGGGCTCTCCAGCACGGCTCGGAATCATTCAGGCATCCGGAGCCGCGTCCCGATCGGCAGCGTCGACTCGCTCGGAAGCCGATCGCGGTTCAGGTCGTAGATCTCGCGCCAACGCCCGGTGCTCTTCAGCCGCGACTGGGCGATCCCGCTGAGCGTGTCGCCCTTGGCGACCGTGTAGTAGCGATCGCCGGTCGTCGCCTTCGGCTTCGACTTCGTGGGCGTCTTCGTGGAGGCGTTCTTCTTCTTGCCGGACTTCGGAGCCGGCTTCGTCTTGGCGCTCGCGACCGAGCCCTTCGACGACGTCGGAAGGGTGATGCTCTTTCCGACCGGCAGTCGATTGGCGTCGAGCCCGGGGTTGGCCTGGACGATCTGCTTCCACGCTCGCGCGGTGCCGAGCTGCTTCTGCGCGATCTCCGAGAGCGTGTCGCCCGGACGGATCTTGTACGACGTACCGCTCGCGAGAGCCTTCTTCGGAACCACGTCGCGCTCCTTGCGCGGCGGGATCGTCTCGGAGGCCTTCCGCTTGGCCGGCGTCGTCTTGGTCGCGTTCTTCTTCGTCGCGGCCGGCGTGGTCTGCTTGGACTCCTCGCCAACGGGCGGCGTCGCGTTGGAAGCGGCCCAGAGGTCCTCGACGTTCGGCGTCGCCGGCTCCTTCGTCCCCGTCTGCGGCGTGTTCCCTTCCGGCGCGTTCGACGGGATCTCGATGCCGCCCGCGGACGCCTTGTCCGAACCGTTGGCGACGAGGCCCTGGTCGGTCCCGTTCGGGTCGGCCGTGCCGCGACCGCCCTCGAGCGGCGGCGCGGTCGGACGCCCCTGCGGCGTCAGCATCCAGGGCTTGCGCTCCTCGTCGGTCGTCGTGCCGGAACCGCGCGGCGACGCCGGACGATTCCTGTCGGAGCGGCGCGATCGGTCTTCGTTCGCCGGACCGATCGCGAGCTCGCGGCTCGGTTCGTTCCGCGGCGAGCCCCAGCTCGGTTCATCGGGGGCCTGGTGACGGCTGCCGCTCGGCGTCGAGAAGCTCGACCGCGTACCCGAATCCCGACGGGTATCGCGCGCCGAATCCCCCGCGAGGCGTCCGTCCTCCTGCCCCTCGGCCTTCGCCTGGATGTCCTCCGCCGGCTCGTGCCCGGTTCCGAAGAAGCTCATCGCGAGGATGACGGCCACAAGGCCCGTCACGAAGATCACGCCGCTCTTTTCGAAATTACTCATCGCTGCCTCCCGGCCAGCTCGCCGGCCGTCACGTGGTCCGCGGTACGCGGACCTCTCCCTGTCGCGCGACGCAGGCGAGCAGCCCCACCCCGATCGACAGGCAAAGAAGATTCGATCCACCCAGACTGATGAACGGCAGCGGGATCCCCTTCGTCGGCGCCGAAGCGGTGGCCACGGCGATGTGGATCATCGCCTGCAGCACGACGAGGAGCGTGGCTCCCGATGCCAGGTAGAAACCGAAGGTGTCGCGCGCGTGGAGGGCGATCGAAGCCCCCTTCCACAGGAACACGACGTACAGTGCGAGGACGAGCCCGGCGCCGATGAGGCCGAGCTCCTCGCCCAGAATCGAGAAGATGAAGTCGCTCGCGTTCTCGGGAAGGTAGTCGAGCTTCTGCCGACCGTTTCCGAGGCCCACCCCCGTGACCCCGCCGGATCCGAGCGCGAGCAGCGAGTGCTGCGTGTTGTAATTCGACATCGGATCGCGGAAGGCATCGATGCGCGCCTGCACGTGATCGAAGCGATCGATCATGAACATCGTGAACGAGCCGCCCGCGGCGATGATCATCGGGACCAGATGCAGCACGCGCGCTCCCGCGAGGAGCATGAGCACGCCTCCCGTCGCCGCCAGGAAGAGCGACGTCCCGAAGTCCGGCTGCATGGCGACCAGTCCGACCACGACGGCGATCACCGCCACCGTCGGAAGGAATCCGCGGAGGAACGATCGGAGCGGATCGGCACCGCGGGCGAGGAACCACGCGAGGAAGAGCACGAGCCCGACCTTCGCGAGCTCCGAGGGCTGGAAGCTGAGCGGACCGACGCGGAACCACCGCGTGGCGCCGTTGATCGGTCGAGCCACGCCCGGGATCTGAAGTCCGATGAGAAGCACCACCGCGCCGAGCAGCGCGAACGGAGCGAGACGTTCGAGCGTCCGCGATGAAAGGCGCGCGACGACCGCGATCGACGTGAGCGACAGCAGCACCCAGATCGCCTGCGTCAGGAACGGATGCCCGAGCGTCGGACGTCCGCCTTCGAAGAGCGGGCGGTTGGCCGTCGCCGAGTAGACCTGCACGAGACCGATTCCCATCGCCGCCACCGCGAGCAGGACGATGCTCGTCGCCCTCGCTTCGGCGTTCGGATCGGGGATCGTGTCGTGGGTCGCCTGGGTCATCGGATCACTGAATCGCCAGCGTCAGCAGGGACACCGTCGCGAGCGCGGCCCCGCCGAGCCAGAATCGGGTGGTTACCGTCCACTCGGGGCAACCCCCGAACTGGAAGTGGTGATGGATCGGCGCGATCCGGAAGATGCGCCGGCCGAATACCTGGAACGAGAACACCTGAAGGATCACCGACACCGTCTCGAGGACGAAGATGCCGCCGATCACGCCGAGCAGGAGCTCCTGCTTGATCGAAAGCGCGGTCATCCCGAGCGCTCCGCCGAGCGCGAGCGCACCGGTATCGCCCATGAAGATCCGCGCCGGGTAGCAGTTGAACCACAGGAAGCCGATGCACCCGCCGACCGTCGCCGCCGCGAACACCGCCATCTCGCTCGCGCCCGGCACGAACGCCTGCGAGCAGTGCACGGACAGGTCCGGGCATCCCGCGACGTAGGCGAGAACCGCGAGCGGAACGAACGCGATCATCACGCAGCCCGCGGCCAGGCCGTCGAGCCCGTCGGCAAGATTGACCGCGTTGGACGAGCCCGTCAGGACGAACATCGCGAACAGGAGGAACGGGATCCCCCCGAACAGCGCCAGGTCGATCACGGTCGAGTCGACGAACGGAACCGAGAGCTCCATCGCTTCCGGTCCCTGCCCGCGCGCCACGAGCCAGAGCCCCACCGCCGCCGCCGCCGACATCGCGATCTGGACGCGGAACTTGCTGCGCTTGTCGAGGCCGTTTCGCTTGCGGCTGAACAGCTTGATGCGGTCGTCGCGGAAGCCGAGGAGCGCGAGCCCCACGACCAGCGCGAGCGTGATCGGAATGCAGGCCACGTCGAGTCGGGCGAACATCGCCGTCGCCACGACCATCGGCGGCACAAAAAGCACGCCGCCCATCGTGGGCGTGCCGCGCTTGACCTCGTTCTGCTCGGCGAGGACCTGGGAGTCGGTCTTCTGCACCTGCTCGAGAACCTCGCGCCGGCGTAGCCACGGGATGAGGATCTTCCCGAGGAGAAGCGTGCCGATCAGAGACGTCAGCAGCGCGCCGAGGCAGCGGAGCATGACGGTATCGGTAGCCGGTGCGCCCGTCGCAGCGGGCGCGCTCATCATTTCGAGGATCAAGCGGCCGTCTCCACTCGCTTGCGACCGATGATCTCGAGATGCGGTACGCAGCGCTCGAGCGCCACGGCCCGCGAGCCTTTCAAGAGGACCGCGTCTCCCGGCTCGATCACGGAGCCGATCGTGTCCATGAAGCTCTCGGGGTCTTCGAAGCCGAAGACGTCGACGTGCAGGCGGCTGGCGATCTCCGGCGAGAGCTCGACGGTTCCCGCCGCGATCTGCATGCGCGGACCGACCAGCACGAGACGATCGAGTCCGGACGAGAGCGCCAGCTCGACGACCTCGCGATGGTAGCGCGCCGACTCCGGGCCGAGCTCGCGCATGTCGCCGAGCACCGCCACGCGTCGCGCGTCGTTCGTCGGGATGTTGCCGAACGCTTCGAGCGCGGCTCGCATGGACATCGGATTGGCGTTGTACGCGTCGTTGACGACGAAGACCGATCCGAGACGCAGGCTCTCCATACGCATCGGCGCCGCTGTACAAGCCGCGAGTCGGTCGGCGATTTCAGCCGGCGCCATGCCGAGCTGGTGCGCCGCCGCGGTGGTCGCCACGAGGTTCAGAGCGTTGTGACGCCCGCGTAGCGAAGAGGTCGCCTGGAGCTGTTCGCCGTCGGGAAGACGCAACGTGACCTCGAGCCCCTGTTCGCCGTCCTCGGCCGAAAGGATGCGGTAGCTCGAGTCCGCGTGGAAGCCGAACGAATGCACTTCGACCGCCGACCGATCCCGGAGCTCCTTGAAGAATCGATTGTCGCGCGGCAGGATGGCGATGCCGTCGGACGGCAACGCATCGAGCAGCGCTCCCTTCTCGCGCGCCACGCCGTGCACGTCGCCGAGACCGCGAAGGTGGCTCTCGCCGACCGTCGTGATCAGCGCGATGTGCGGACGCGCCAGCTTGGCGAGCGGCCCGATTTCGCCGGGGCTGCTCGTACCGATCTCGAGGACCGCGTGCCGCGTATCCGCCTCGATGGCCAGCAGCGTCAGCGGCACTCCGATGTGGTTGTTGAAGGAGGCCTTCGCGCCGACCGCATCCTCGCCGAGCACCTGGGTGATCAGGTTCTTGCACGTGGTCTTCCCGCTGCTGCCCGTAACCGCGACGAGGCGGCCCGCGAAACGTGCACGACTCGCCTCCGCGAGCTGCGCAAGCGCCCGGACGCTGTCGTCCACGCGGATCCACCACCCGCCTGTCGCCTCAGGCTCGCGTTCCACGATGGCGCCGACCGCTCCCCGGTCGAACGCCTCCGCCACGTGGTCGTGACCATCGTGACGATCCCCCGCGATCGCGACGAACAGATCGCCTCGACGCACCTCTCGGCTGTCGATGACGACCCGTTCGACGGACTCGCAGGCTCCGGCCGCACCGCCCGTGCGGTCGCGGAGCTCGAGCGGCATATGGAGTCCCTCCCCAACCGCCCTCTCGATCTCATGAATGCTGAATTTCAAACGCCCGCCCCCACTCTTCCCCGTCGGACCTCGGTTCCCTTCGTCTCCTTCTGGAGCGGACCGCCAAGTCGCTCCTCGAGAGCTTGCTCCGCAACATCGCGATCATCGAAGGGGATGACCACGTTGTCGAATGTCTGCGTCGTCTCGTGTCCCTTGCCCGCCACGAGGACGAGGTCCCCGGGACGCGCCATGCCCACGGCTTCGCGGATCGCCGTCTCGCGATCGACCTCGGTGCGCACCCGCGCTCGCGATCGGATGCCCGTGAGGACGTCCTCGATGATCGCCGCCGGGTCTTCGCTCCGCGGGTTGTCGCTCGTCACGAAGGCGAAATCCGAGAATCGCTCGACCATCGCCCCCATGCGCGGTCGCTTCTCGCGGTCACGGTCACCGCCGCAACCGAAAACGACGATCAGCTTGCCGCGGACGAGCGGGCGCAGGTTGCGCATCACCGCTCCGAGCGCGTCGTCGGTGTGGGCGAAGTCCACCATCACCGAGAACGGCGAGCTCTCAGGCGTCACCAGCTCCTGCCTGCCCCGGACGCAATCCGCGGACTCGAGCCCGCGAACGATCCGCTCGATGGGCAGGCCGGAAGCGAATCCGACCGACGCCGCCGCCAGCGCGTTCGCCACGTTGTGGCGACCGATCAGCTTGAGCTGCACCTCGGAGTCACCCCACGGGGAGCGCAGCAAGAACCGCGTCCCCGTGAGCCCCATGTCGAGAACGAGACCGGTCACCTCACCCCTTCCACGTAGCCCGTAGCCGATCACCCGCGCGCGAGTGATCTCCTTGTAGTAGCTCGTGGCCCGGTCGTCCTCGTTCAGAACCGCCGTTGCGTTGTCGGCGAGGTTGCGGAACAGGAGTCCCTTCGCCTCGCGATAGCGACCCATGTCGCCGTGGTAGTCGAGGTGATCCCCCGACAGATTCGTGAAGACGCCGGTCTCGAAGCGCACGCCGTCGACGCGCCTCTGCGCGAGCGCGTGCGACGAGACCTCCATGACCGCCGAGGTCAGACCCTCGCGGCACATGTCGTCGAGATATTCGCTGAGCGTGACCGGATCGGGCGTCGTTCGATCGGCGGGAAGCCGACGTCGGCCGATCTCGTACTGGATCGTCCCGAGGAGCCCCGTTCGTCGTCCGGCCGCCTCGAAGACGGAGCGGATCAGGTACGTCGTGGTCGTCTTTCCGTTCGTGCCGGTGACCCCGACGCAGCGAAGTCGCGAAGACGGATCGTCGAAGTATCGCGAGGCAATCCGCGCCAGGGCCAGTCGGCTGTCGGGCACGACCAGCGTCGGCACCGTCACGTCGTCGCCGAGCGACTCCTCGGCCACGATCGCCGTTGCGCCTCGCCGGATGGCGTCCGCGACGTACGCGTGACCATCCGCCTCCGTGCCGCGCACGGCGACGAAGAGCGAGCCATCCTCGACGTTCCTGGAATCCTGAGTGACCGACAGGATCGGTCGATCCGGGAACGCCTGCGACTGAGCACCGCGGCACAGACGAACGACGTCGCTGAACTTCATACTTCCTCCCCAGTCCATCCGGCCGGCGTGCCGGCCTCTCATTTCCGCCCTGTTATCCCGCCCTATCGGTACCCCAACCGGTACCGATCCCTGCTTCGATCAAGCACCCGGAACAAAACCAGAGAATGGGGCCACCCGGTTCTTCACGTTGGTTTCCCGGTCTGGAGGACCGGTTCACCGGAATTACCGAAACATCCTCTGTCTGGTTCGATTCCGTTTTCCCTCCCGCTTGCGCTCAATCGTGATCTCGCAAAAAAGCCCTCTCTTTACTCGTTCGAGTGGCCCCATCCTCAGTTTGCAACTTCGTAGTCACGCGCCGTCGGCGCGTCTGGATCTGCCGTATCGATGCTGGCCGATCGGAAGGAGTCCCCGAGATCGGGATCCGGGGGCACCTCCAGATAGGCCAGCGAGTCCGCGAGCACGCGCCCGACGGCGGGTGCGGCGACAATCCTTCCGTAGTGCGCGCCCTTCGGCTCGTTCACCATGACGAGCACGCACAGGCGCGGATTCTGAGCCGGCGCGAAGGCGACGAACGAGCTGACGTAGCCGCTCTTGCGCTTGCCCTTGAACTTCTCCGTCGTTCCGGTCTTTCCACCGACCCGATAGCCCGGCACTCGAGCGGGCTTGCCCGAGCCCTCTTCGCACACGGCGACGAGCATCTCGCGGATCTCGGCGGAAGCTTCCGACGAGATGACGCGACGCATCACCGGAGTGAACGGTGTCTCGACGTTGCCGTCGCGATCGATCCAGTGATCGACGATGCGCGGCGCGTGGTAGCGTCCGCCGTTGACGAGCGCGCTGAAGCCCATGGCGAGCTGCATCGGAGTCACGAGGATCTCCTGCCCGAAGCTCACCGAGACGGTCGTGTAGGTATCGGTCCAGTTGCGCGGCTGCGTCATGCGCCCCGACGATTCGCCGCCGAGCACGATGCCGGTCTTCTTGCCGAAGCCGAAGGCCTGGATGGCTTCGCGAAGGCGTCGCCCGCCGAGCCGGAGCCCGATCTTGGCCGCGCCGATGTTGCTCGACTTCACCAGGACGCCCTCGACATCGAGCTCGCCGCTCGGGTGCACGTCGTGGAGAAGACGGCGATCGAATCGCCACTCTCCGCCGCCGCAATCAAACGTGTCGGTCGCCTGCAGAACGCCGGCGTCGAGCGCCGCGCCGAAGACGATCGGCTTGAACGTCGAGCCCGGCGCGAACGGATCGGTCAGCGCGCGGTTCACGAGGTCGGAAGTGCGCGCCTCTCGGAGCCGGTTCGCATCGAAAGTCGGTCGATTCGCGAGGGCCAGAATCTTGCCGTCCGAAGGCGAGACCACGATCCCGATCGCCGATTCGGCCTCCCACTTCTCGAACGCCCACTGCACCTGACGCTCGAGGAAGTGCTGGATCACCATGTCGATCGTGAGGACGACGTCGCCGCCCGGCTCGGGCGACTCCCGGCGTCCGCGACCGGAATAGAAGACGCCCATCCGGCCGTCGCGCTCGAGGGTCTCGCGCCCGGCATCACCGGTCAGGTGATCCTCGAACGCACGCTCGATCCCGAATTTGCCGTCGCCGTCGACGCCGACGCATCCGAGAACGTGCGCGAGCTCGTTTCGATGCGGGTAGCACCGCTCGAACGCGCTCGTCAGATCGAGGCCCGGATCGCCCTCGCCCGCGATGGTCGCGAGCGCCTGACGAACCTCCTCGATGGCTTCATTCGTTTCGATGGCCGGCGCGAGGCACACGGCCGAGTACGGCAGATCGAGCGTCTGCTCGATCGACTGCACCGATCGCCCGAGCACGGGCGCCAGCGCCTCCGCCACCTCGCGATGATCGCGGATCTGCCTCGGCCGCGCCCACAGGCTCTTGACCGGAATCGACTCGGCGAGGATCTCGCCGCGCCGATCGTAGATCCTCCCGCGCGGCGCTTCGAAGCGACGCTCGAAGAGGTGATACTCGCGCGCCAGCTCGGCGTACGTCTCCTGATCGAGGACCTGGATCTGGATGAGCCGCCCGAGTAGATAGCCGTACATGAGGGTCATCGCGCCGAACACCACGCAGAGAAATACGCGGTGCCGCATGTCGGGGCGAATCGCCTCATGTACTGGACGTCGACTACCTGTGCGCATGGCACTCAATCCCGGATCTTCTAGAATCCCCAACCAACCGAATGCCGAAAACCGGCATGTGTACGAGCCCAGGTCTCTGTCGCTTCGAAGAGGAGGCGGCGAAACGCGGACGAATCTCGCTATCCAGTGCGAGACCCGCGTGCTTCCTTGCCTGAAACCCTTCCCTTACGATCACGTTCGCGACCCCACCTTCTCGACAACAGAGATCCCTGAGCCCCAGGGACGACGTCCAGTCGACAGAGCGAAGCTTATGGGTTGTGGCCCCGCCTTCTGAACCCCGGCTCCTCTTGGTCCCCGCGTCCAACGGACGCATCGTGAAACGACCCTCGTCCCTCTGACGACGATCGTGGTTCATCGAACTCCGGGCGGTGCGCCATGTCGAGCTCTTCCGAGCCCGCGGCGTGCGCCCACATGAGATTCCAGGGAGGCATGAGCGTCTCGTCGACGCCCACCGACGACTGTGCCGCCATGTGGGCGAAGAGAGACGAAGGCGTCTGGAGCATCGAAAGCTCGAGACGGAGCCGGCGATTGTGACGCTCGAGCGCGTCCGCCTTCTCGCGCAGGTCCTGAATGCGGTAGCCGTGCTCGAGCGCCTCGGTCTGCACCGAGACCGTGAGCAACCCGAGAATGAACAGCGCCGCAAAGACCAACCCAACCAAGACCGCTTGCACCCTCAACCTCCCCTGTCCAACCAACCACCTACGCCCTCTGGATCACTCGCAGCTTCGCCGATCGAGATCGACGATTGCGGCGACGCTCCCCGGAGGACGGCGTCACCGCTCCTTTCATGACGAGCCGGAAATCGTCCGTGCGCGAAGCGTCGCGAAACGCCTGCTTGACGATGCGGTCCTCGAGAGAATGAAACGAGACGATCCCGAGACGACCACCGGGAGCAAGCTCACCGAGTGCCGCCTCAATTCCTGCCGCGAGCTCGTCGAGCTCACGATTGACGGTGATGCGTATCGCTTGAAAGATCCGCGTCGCCGGGTGAAGCTTCCCGCGTCGCGGAAGGACCGACTCGACGACCTGCGCGAGATGCCTCGTGCGGAGGATCGGTCGGCGGGAACGCTCGCGGACGATCGCCTCGGCGACCTCCCGAGCGCGCGGCTCCTCGCCGAGCTCGGCGAAGACCTTCTCGAGCTCCGTCGCCGACGATCGCTGCACGACCTCGTGCGCGGGTCGGTCGGCGCCGCGGCCCATCCGAAAGTCGAGCGGGCCGTCGCGGTCGAAGCTGAATCCGCGCCCGGAGTCGTCGAGCTGGAGGGACGAGACGCCGAGATCGAACAGAACGGCGTCGAGTCGCCCGGCCACGCCGAATCGCTCGGCAACCACGCCGAGCTCCGAGAGCAGCCCCCAAGCGAGATGATATCGGCCCCCGATCGCCTCGAGACTTCGCCTCGCGTACGGAAGGATGCGTCGATCGCGATCGACTCCGAGAACGAGCCCGTCGGGCCCGACGCGAGCGAGCAAGGCGCGGGAATGACCACCGGCACCGACGGTGCCGTCATAGATGCGCTGACCCGGCCCGACGGCGAGATGCTCGAGCACCTCGTCGAGGAGTACCGGAACATGCGGGCTTGCCGTCTCATCCACCACACACAGCCCCCTCTCTGCGCACGGAGCATCCCCGAGAAACTGGTTGCATGATCTTCAACCGACTCGAGAACCGAGCCGCCCGGAATGAAGTCGACGATCCCTTGACGGCTTCTATATCGGCACACCCAAATCACTTCTTCACCTACCTTTGCAGGGTATTTCTAAATTTGTTTGTCGACGACGGAACGGTTAGAAAAGGTCCTCGGCAATCTCCTCGTAGGTGCCCTCTTCCTCGTCCTGCGCCTCGCGTCGTTCCCAGGCCGCCTTGTCCCAGATTTCGAACCGGGTCGAGGCCCCGATGACGACGAGCTTGCCCTTCTTGGGGATGCCGGCCTTCTCTCTCAGCGCATCTGGAATCCGAATCCTGCCCATTCCGTCACACGCCCCTTTGATGGCCTTCCCGAAGAAGTTCCTCTCGAACAGGCGGTTGCGCTTCTTCGCGAACGAGGCTGCGTGGAAGCCATCCACAATCTGCTGGAATTGATCGCGATCGAAGCCGAAGATGCAGTCGTCGAGGCCGCGCGTGAGAACCACGTCGTGCGAGCCCGTCTTCTCCTTCAGGGTTTCCCGAAACGGAGCCGGTAGCGTGAATCGCCCCTTGTCGTCGAGATTTGGCTCGAAGGTACCGAGGAACATCCCGCCGCCACCGTTTTCTGTGCCCTGGGCTTCTCAACCATCGATCACCCACAACCTGCCACGATCTGCCACAACCTGACACAGATCCTACTGATCCCCCGTAGGCCTGTCCAAGGAGAAAAGCGGGAGAAATTTGCACGCACAGAATCTGGCAGGACCTACGTAACGACCCACTACATCTTGCGGTAGCCCCGAAACACGCAACGAAAAGATTCCCGAATCGGCGGTGGAGACCTGGCCCGGTCGTGTCGAAATACAGGGAATACGCTCGCCCCCTCCTCAGGCGAAGCCCTTACCCCAAAAACACTTAGGGATACTGCCCAGCCCCCGGAACCGTCGCGCAGGCCGGGACAGGGACCGACCGACTCCCGGAAAGTGGAGCCGGACTTCGGGTTACGAGAGGGAGCGATCGAGAAGGCCGAAAGAGGCACTCGGCGTCGCAAAGCGAGTGGGCGCGAAGATCAGTCTTCGAGCTTCTTGCGGACCTCTTCGAGGGTGAGCGTCTTCTCGGATCCGCTGACGTAGCCGAGGTTCTGGAGACGCTGCTGCAGGCTGTCGTCGACCGAGCCGTCCTGCCCCCCGCCGCCGTATCGCTTCAGGATCTTCGCGTTCTCGGGGTTCTGCCAGCTGCCCTCGCTCGGCCGGTAGCGATCGGCGATCGCGCGCAGGCGCTTCGCGGTGTCCGGCTCGTCCCCCAGGCGGTTCGCCTGTTCCCGCGGGTCGTTGCGAAGCTCGTAGAGCGCCTCGGCGTCGGGCATGAGGAGGACCTCGTTCAGACGCTCGCTTTGCGCGGACCGCACGAAGTCGACCCACCACTCCCGGATGCCGCGCGTCTCGATCCACTTGTACCCGTCGCTTCGCACCGCGAGCCGGGGGTAAGCCGTGTCGTCCTCGCTGATGATCGCGCGGTCGGCCAGGCGCTCCTCGTCGCCCCCTTCGAGATGCGGCGCGAACGAGCGCCCGTCGACGTCGGCGGGCACGTCGATCGAGAACAGATCCCCCATCGTCGAGAGGATGTCGTAGAGCGCGACCTCGTCCTTCACCACCCGCCCCGAGGGGATCCCCGGGCCGCGCACGATGAGCGGCACCAGGAGCTGCTCGTCGAACAGCGTGTGGCCGTGGATGCCGAAGCCCCCGTGCTCGCCGAACTCCTCGCCGTGATCCGCGAGCAGCACGATGACGGTGTTCTCGTCGAGTCCGAGGGAGCGCACCTGCTCGAGCAGGAGCCCCACCTCGTGGTCGACGGCGAGGATCTCGCTATCGTAGAGCGCCATGACCTGCGCTCGGTCGGCGACGCGCTCCTCCGCGCCATCGCCGTTCACGAGAAGCATGTCCGTGTCGATGCGCCCGGGAAGGCCGAACGACTCCGCGAACGGCCCCTCGTACTCGGGGTCGCCGAATCGGCGGAACTCGGCCGGCGGCGCGTAAGGCGTATGCACCTCGTAGCCGTGCACGAACAGGAAGAACGGCTCCTCGGAATATCGATCGAGCCACCGGCGGGCGCGCTCGAACGTGCGGGCGACCTCACCGCCGGGAGCCGGATCGGCCGAGCCGTCGTGGTACTGCTCGAAGCCCCGGTAGAAGCCGAAGTGTCCGTCGATGTAGCCGCCCTCGGTGAAGCCGGCCGTCCGGAAGCCGCGATCGAAGAAGCTCGACGCGAGCGTCGTGTAGCCGGGGCCGAGCACGTGCAGGTCGCGCGTGACGCCGTGCCGCGCGGGCGTGCGCCCGGTCATCAGCGTCATGTGCGAAGCGAGCGTCTCGGGAGCCTGGGCAATGGCCGTCTCGAAGCGCGTGCCGGCCGCGGCGAGGCGATCGATGTTCGCCGACGTGGCGCGCTCGTAGCCGTAGCAGCCCACGTGATCGGCCCGAAGGGTATCGACCGAGATCAGGATGAGGTTCCGCGCCGACGACGCGCCTTCGGTACCCTTGCGCTCGCCCTCGACCTCGGATGCGCGGGCCCCCACAAGCGACGGGCTCGACCAGTACCCCGCGATCGAGTCGGCCGCTTCGTCGGTCGCTTCCACGCGGAAACGAACCCGAACGCGGCCGCCGCTCGTGTCGGCTTCGTCGAGCTCGATCGAGCGATCCTGCCACGCGTCCGGCGCGCTCGCGATACCGACCGCCTCGCTCAGGAGCGATCGCTCACGCGGCTTCACGAGGTCGACCTCGAAGCGAAGCTCGCCGTCGTGGCGCTGCGCGCAGTAAGGATCCACGCCGAGACCGAGCTCGAGACGCGTCGGACCCGAAACGGGAACGGTCACCTCGAACTCATCGCCGGACGGAGACAGCCGAGCCCGGCGCCACTCCTGCCCGATGCGGATATCCGAGACGCGCTGACGCTCGAGCGGAACCGCGTGCAGGCTGATTTCCTTGATGACGACCGAAGCCCCCGCAATGTCGGTCGGATCGATGCGAAGGCCCGTGATGCGTCCACGCCATTCGGGATGATCCCACACGCGAATCGTCTTCTTCTGTTCCTGAGACGTGCGCTCGACCGTGAAGTGGACGCTCCTCGACTCCGCGAAGCCGGGAGCCTCGTTCGTCGACCAGTAGAGCTTCGGCATCGTATCGAAGCGAGTGACGGTCAGCACCACGAACACTTCGTCGACGGATGACGAGGGAATGTCGAGCCCTTCGATCGTCAGGAACGGGTCGGGGCCGTTCGCCGTGGCGGTCAAACCGGCGTCGGTCTTCGTGACGCCGAGCTGCGGATTCGGCTCCCAGCCCTCGAGCGACTCCTCGAACAGCCAGGCGCGAACCTCGGTCTTGTCGGCCGGGCCGACGCGCACGGTCTCGGTCGCATCGCCGGCGTCGAGGATCCGCCACGAAGGCCCCGGCACGTCCCCGCCTCGACGACACGCATCGATCAACGCCGCCACGGCCACGATCGCGAGAGTCCAAAGGAGTGCGCGCCGCATCATCGTTCGTCTCCCCCGCTCTCGTCTTCGTCCGGGTCGTCCGGACCGCCTTCCGTGGTCTTCGGGTCGGGCTCGCCCTCGCCGGAACCGACCTCCTCGAGGTAGCCGATATTCTTGAGCCGATCGGTGAGAGCCGAGTCGACCGCCCCTCGCGCCTTCTTCGGCCCTTCCTCGCGAAGCGCGCTGCTTCGGCGCAGAAGCTCACCGAGGACCTTCTTCATGCGCGCGACGATGTCCGGGCGCTGCTCGGCCACGTTGACCTTCTCGCCGGGATCGGCGTCGAGATCGAACAGCTCGATCCCGTCGGGCGAGCCGAACACACCTCGCTCGGCAGGCGACGCCTTCGACGGATCGACCTTCTGCTCGTTCCATCCGACGTTCTCGATCAGCTTGTAGCGGCCGAGCTCGACCGCGAGCCGCTGATAGACCGAGAGATTCTGCGAGACCACGGGACGCGCTTCGGGGTCGGCCTCGCCGCGCAGCAAGGCCGCGAAGCTCCGCCCTTCCGTGAGCCGCTGCGGCTCGAGCCCCAGCAGATCGAGCAGCGTGGGCCCGACATCCATCAGGTTCACGCTGTCGCCGATCACGCGCGCGCGAAGACCGCCCGCCGGCCAGCGGAAGATCAGCGGCACATGCGTGACAACGTCGTGCACGATGTGGCCGTGCCGCCCGACGTCCCGGTGATCGTCGAAGTCCTCACCGTGATCCGAGAAGACGACGATCAGCGTCTCGTCGAGCACGCCCTTCCGATCGAGATGCTCGAGCACGTCGCCGAAGGCCGCATCGGTGAATCGGATCTCCTCGTCGTAGACGTCGACGATCTGCGCCAGGTCTTCCGGCCCGAACTCGGCACGCCATCCGTTGATCTTCTTGAGGAAGTCGTCCTGGATGCAGTCGCCGACGCGCCCTTCGTAGTCCGGGTTCTGGAACAGCCCCCGAAACGCCGGTTCCGGACAGTACGGACTGTGCGGTTCGTAGGTGTGGAGGAACAGCAGCCACGGCTCGTCCTCCGGCAGATCGTCGAGGAACGCGGTCCCGCGCCCGAACGTCGCGCGCACGTCACCGCCTTTCTCGAGCGGCCCCGTGTTCTTGAGCAGATGGAACGTCCCGTCGTGGTAGCGTTCGAAACCGTACTTGAATCCGAAGAGGCCGGCCACGAACGCGTCCTCGGTGTACGCGGCGGTACGGTAACCGGCACCGCGGATCGAGTCGACCCACAGCGACCAGCCTTCGGGCAGGCGGTCGACCTCGTCGACGATCGTGTGCGTCTGCGGGAGGAGTCCCGTGAACAGCGACATGTGGGACGGGAGCGTCTTCGCGGCCTGCGCCTTCGCGCTCTCGAACACGACCGCGTCGCGGCTGAGGCGGTCGAGCCACGGCGTCGTCGAACGCCGGTAGCCGTAGCCGCCGAGGTGATCGGCCCGGAGCGTATCGAGCGAGACGAGCAAGACGTTCGGTCGTCCGCCGCGATCGGCCGGGGCCTCGCTGCCGCGCACGGTCGGGTGTGCGAAGAACGCGGGGACCTCTTCCTCCACCCGATCGTCGCCCATGTTCGTGTCGAAGAGGAGATCGAGCGTCTCCGTCACTCCCGGCTTGCCTCGCCGCGGCACCAGGAGCTCGACGGTTCGGTCGACCCAGCCGCGATCCTCGGGCCTCGTCCGACCGTCGAGGATCACACGGTGGAGCTCGCGGCGACGCTCGGGTGCATCATGGGCGACCCGGAACACGATCGGCCCGATCCCACGGTCCCACACCCAGTCGGGGACGCCGACGGCGAAGGTCAGCGTGGCCGGTCGCGTGATCTCGAACGACTCGCGAATCACCGCGCCGACGGGAACGTAGCGCGCGTCGATCCGCGTCTCCGGTCCGAGCGTGACGTGATTCGCGGCGCCAAGATCGAGGAATCGCTCGTACGCGACTCGCACGAATCGGACCGACACGATGCGCACCTCGCTCGGGAGATCGGCCCCGTACACGCGAAGCCGATCGATCCGGCCGCGCCATCCCGGACTCGCCTGCAGATGGACGAGCTCGGGCGCCTTGGAGTTGCGCGGCTGGTGGAGGAACGGAAGCTCGTCCTCGCCGGCGAAGTCGCTCTCGCCGGCGCGGCGCCAGGCCACGCGCGGAGCGTGATGCGTGCCGCCCTCGACCAGCTCGACGGCCAGCTCCACCGCGTTGAAGCGTTCGGCTTCGAGGTCGACCTCGATGTCGACGTAGCACTGCCGACGCGTCGCGGTGACGAAGGCCTCGCCGCTGTCGATCTCGACCGTCGCGCCCTCGGACGGGATCGGTCGATGCTTCGAGGCGAGGTCGAGCACGAGAGCGTTCGACGATTTGCCCCCGCCGCAACCGGGGATCGCGACCAGCGCGCCGGTGAGAAAGGCGACCAACGCGACGATCGCCAGGCCGCGCCGACGCCGGCGATCGGTCCCGAGCGAGCTCACCCGTCGACGTCTCCGGCCGCTCGGACCTCGGACGCCTCCTCGGCGGAGCCCTCCTTGGCCGAGGCCGCCTCCTCCGCGCCCGAGCTCTCGCCCGTCGACGTCTCACCAGCGGACTCCTCGTCCGTCGAAGCGTCTTCGGCCGAAGGCTCCGGCTCGGCTGCCGGCGGATCCGGCGGCACGAGGTGCGGGAAAAGCAACCGGCGGATCTCCAGCTCGAGCTCGGCGATATCCTCGGCTTCGAGCTGCGGGTCGGGGATGTCGACGCGTCGCTTGCCCTCCTTGTCCTCGAAGGTGAGGATCTCGCGCCCGCGCTTGCGGACGCTGCTCGCGAGCGTCACCGTCTTCTTGCGAAGCAGCAGGAGGGCCAGCGGGAAGAGCAGTCGGTGGGCCGCATCCCGGTGACGCTGACGCGGCGGCGTTTCTGCGAGCTGCCAGAAGAACTCCTCGGCGGCCACGAACGGGATCCGCACCGGCTCGTCACGCCCCGGCATCTTCGTGCGCCAGAACGAGTACGGCAGCTCGATCTCGACGGTGTCGACCTCGATGTCGCCATCGCCGCCGTCCGCCTCGGGCTCGGCTCCGTCCTCGGACGCATCTTCGTCTTCGCCGGCCTCGGCCTGGGGCTCTGCCGCGGGCTTGGCCTCCGCGGGCTTGGACTCAGCGGGCTCGGCCGCCTCCGCCGATTCGGAGGCTTCGGCCTGCGAGTCCGCCTCGGCGTGCTCGTCCTCCGGACCGAAACGGGCGATCCAGGACTCTTCCGAGTAGTCGCGACGCTCGAACTCGCCTTCGCGCAGGAAGATCGCCGAGTAGAAGACCTCGCCCTCCTCGAGCTTCCGGCCCGAGTCGAAGCAGGTCCCGACCGGCTTCTGGATCTTCCAGTCCTGTTGCATGCGTCATCCTCTCCCGCGGATCAGGAGCCGCCGCCGGCTCGGTCGGCGGTCCAGGACCTCTCGTTGCGAGCCCACCAGTCGCGCCAGGCCTGAGGGTCGTTGGCGACCTTGGCCCCGGTGATCCGGCGCAGCGAGCGGCCGCAGGCCTTGACGACGCGCGTGTGCGACTCGTCGCGGCGCGCCTCCCGACCGATCCCCGAGACGAGGGCCTGGACGCTCGGCTTCTCGGAGAAGCTGCCGAGCGCGGTGGCGATGCGCTCCAGGACGAACGGATCGTCTTCGGATTCGAACGCGGCGGCCAGCGTGGAGACCGACCCCGGCGCGCCGATTCGCTCGAGCGCCGTGGCGGCCGCCCCGCGCACGGCCCAGTCGGGGTCGCGGCGCAGCAGCTCGCTCACCTGATCGTACGCACGAACGTCGCCGATCGCGCCCAGAACCTCGACCTTTTGTCGGCGGAACTTGTCGCTGCGGCCCGAGGTGCGGAGCGATTCGAGGACGGCATCGACCGACGGCGCCCCGATGAGGGTCAGGATGTCGGCAGCCTGGGAACGGTAGATCTCGTCGCCGGCGTCGCCCATCGCCAGCACGTGCGGCACGGCCGCCGCGCCGATGGCCACGAGCTCGGTCTCGGCTCGCTTCATCCGGCTGACCTGGTTGCGGTTGATGCCGTAGGTCATCTCGCGGATCATGCTCTCGATGAGCACGTTGCGCGGAGCCTCACCCAGGTCGAGCCAGCGCTCGCGGGCCGCCGGCCAGGCCGGGTCGCCGCTGAGGTAGAGCTTCCACGACTCCTCGAGGACCGGTCGGGTCTCCTCGTCGACCTCGAGCGCCGGTCCGCGCGGGCGCTTCTTTCGCTCGTCTTCCTTCGGATTCGAGCTGCACGACGGGAGCACGAGCAGCGAAAGTAAGAGCAAGCCGAGGAGACTCAACGGAAGGAGGCGGGAATGGAGCGGCGCGGAGTGAAGGCGAGTGCGCTGAACGCTCGGGATTCGTGTCGGCATTTCCATGAAGATCTCGCGCAACCCCTGGAAACGTTTGAAGCTAACAAACGACTTTTTCGATTGTCAACGCGACGGCACGTCCGCGATCACGCCTTTGACTCCGTGCCGATGCTTCGAGTAGAATCGGCACGGTCGCGATCGAAGGGCGAGTCGCGATCCCCCACTCGTTGCATCCGTATTTTCGCATGTTGGACGCCCGCGGTGTTCCCATCGCAGGGCCCGTGTCCCCGCCCGAGACGCGTTCGCGCGTCCAATCCGGGGGCCGCGAGTCATTCCGGGGAGGGACATGACGAACAGACCCGACTTCTGCCACCTTCACGTCCATAGCGACTACAGCCTTCTCGACGGCGCCTGCAAGATCGAGAAGCTCGTGAAGCGCGCCGCCGAGCTCGAGATGCCGGCGCTCGGCCTCACCGACCACGGGAACCTCTTCGGTGCGATCGAGTTCATCCGCACCGCACGCAAGCACGGCGTGAAGCCCGTCGTCGGCTACGAGGCGTACATGGCGCCCGGCAGCCGCTTCGACCGCAGCTCCGGCGGGCCCCGAGAGTCCGCCAACCACATGACGCTGTTCGCGCGAACCGATGCGGGCTTCGTCAACCTGATGAAGATGGCGTCGAGCGCGTACCTCGAGGGCTTCTACTACAAGCCCCGTATCGACCGCGACCTGCTCGCCTCGCACAGCGAGGGGGTGATCGGGTTCTCGGGCTGCCTCAAGGGCGAATTCAGCCAGGCGGTGCTCAAGGGCCGCGAGGACGAGGCCGAGCGGATCCTCGGCACCTACAAGGATCTCTTCGAGCCGGGGCACTTCTACGTCGAGATGATGGACAACGGGCTCGAGGAGCAGGCGATCGCCGGAAAGGCAGCCCTCAAGCTCTCGAAGAAGCTCGATCTGCCGATCGTCGCGACCAACGACGTCCACTACCTCCACCAGTGCGATGCCTCGGTCCACGAGATCCTGCTCTGCGTCAACACCGGGAAGCTCCTGTCGGACCCGAAGCGTATGCGCTTCAAGTACGACGACTTCTACTTCAAGACGCAGGAGGAAATGGCCGCGGGATGCTTCAAGGAGCTCCCGGAGGCGCTTTCGAACACGATTCGCGTGGCGGAGTCGGTCGAGCTCGACGTCGAGTTCGGGAAGTACCGGCTGCCCACGTTCGAGACACCGAACAACGAGCCCCCGGAGGAGATGCTGCGCCGGCTGTGCATCGAGGGCATCAAGTGGCGCTACGGCGCCACGAACGAGGCCCGCCTCGAACGGCTCGAGATGGAGCTCGGCGTCATCGAGGAGCTCGGCTTCCCCAGCTACTTCCTGATCACGTGGGACTTCATGCGGGCGGCGCGTGAGATGGGCGTGCCGGTCGGGCCGGGACGAGGATCGGCGGCGGGAAGCATCGTCGCCTACGTGCTCGGCATCACCGACATCGACCCGCTCAAGTACGACCTGCTGTTCGAGCGATTCCTGAACTCCTCGCGAATCTCGATGCCGGATATCGACATCGACTTCTGCAAGGAGGGCCGCGATCGCGTCATCCAGTACGTCCAGCAGAAGTACGGCAGCGAGAACGTCGCGCAGATCATCACGTTCGGAACGATGGCGGCGCGCGGCGTGCTCCGCGACGTGGCCCGCACGATGGAAATCCCGCTCGAAGAGATCGACGTGATCGCCAAGAAGATCCCGCCGGGCCCGGGCGTCGAGCTGCGCGCCTCGATCGACGGGGACATGGAGCTCAAGAAGCTCGAGGAGACCGACTCCCGCATCCGCAAGCTCTTCGAGGTCAGCGAGCGGCTCGAGGGCGTGAACCGTCACGCCTCGACCCACGCGGCCGGCGTCGTCATCGCGGACAAGCCGCTGCGCGAGTACGTGCCGCTCGTCAAGAACGGCGACGACGTCTCGACCCAGTTCTGCATGACCGACCTCGAGGACATCGGGCTCCTGAAGCTCGACTTCCTCGGCCTGAAGACGCTCACGGTCATGAAGCGCTGCAACGAGATCATCGAGAAGACGAAGGGAGCGCCCGTCGATCTCGACACGCTCACGCTCGACGATCCGCCCACGTACGACCTGCTGTGCCGCGGCGACACGACGGGCGTGTTCCAGCTGGAATCGGGCGGTATGCGCGACCTGCTGGTCAAGATGAAGCCCGACCGCTTCGAGGACATCATCGCCGTGCTCGCGCTCTATCGTCCGGGTCCGCTCGGCAGTGGCATGGTCGACACCTACGTGCACTGCAAGCACGGCACCGAGCCCATCCCGAAGCGCCACCCTGTTCTGGATTCGATCCTCGAGGAGACCAACGGTGTCATCCTCTACCAGGAACAGGTCATGCGCATCGCCAACAAGCTCGCCGGCTTCTCGCTGAACGAGGCCGATACGCTGCGCAAGGCGATGGGGAAGAAGAAGCCCGAGCTGATCCAGGCGTTCAAGCAGCAGTTCGTGGACGGCGCCAAGGCGAACGACGTCGACCCGGACTTCGCCAAAGAGATCTTCGGGCTGATGGAGTACTTCGGCGGCTACGGCTTCAACAAGTCGCACTCCACGGCGTACGCGCTGATCTCGTACCAGACGGCGTACCTCAAGGCGAATCACCCGGTCGAGTTCCTCGCCGGCAACATGTGCTGCGAGTTCGAGAACACCGAGAAGCTCGTCGAGCTCGTCGAGGAATGCCGGCGTCGCGAGATCCCGATCCTTCCGCCCGACATCAATCGAAGCGGCGTCTACTTCAGCGTCGAGGAGGGAGACAAGATCCGCTTCGGCATGGGCGCCATCAAGAACGTCGGCACCAAGGCCGTCGAATCGATCATCGAGAGCCGCGACGCGCGCACGGCCGAGGGCGAAGGCCCCTTCGAGGACCTCTTCGATCTGTGCGAGTCGATCGACCTCAAGCAGTGCAACAAGGCGCTCCTCGAGAACCTCGTGAAGGCGGGCGCGCTCGATCCGCTCGGCTCGAACCGAGCCGCGCTCTTCGAATCGATCGAGGACGCCGTCGCGGTCGGCAACCGCTCGCAGTCCGACAAGCGTTCGGGGCAGATGGGCCTCTTCGGAGCGCCGGCCGAAGCCGAGACCGCAGGGGCCGACGATCCGGCGATGAGCGTCGAGCCGTGGCCGGACGCCATCGTGCTGCAGAACGAAAAGGACACGCTCGGCTTCTTCCTGAGCACGCACCCCCTGGCGCGCTACGAGGAGATCCTCCGCCGCTTCATCCGGGTGCCGATCCACAAGCTCAACGATCTCAAGGAGGACACCGAGGTCACGGCCGGCGGCATGTTCAAGAAGGTCCGCACGACGGTCACCAAGACGGGCCGCCGCAAGGGGTCCCGAATGGCGCTCGGTCAGGTCGAGGACTTCACGGGCACGTGCTCGTTCGTGATCTTCTCCGAGGACTACGAGAAATACCAGGACCTCATCGAGGACGACGCCGTCGTGTTCCTGCGCGGTCGCGTCGACCGTCGCCGCGAAGAGCCGAGCCTCCGCGTCTCGGAGGTCATCCCCGTCGAGAAGGGGCTCGCCAAGCTCACGCGTTACATGACGATCCGGCTCGACCCGGGAACCACCGACGACGACGAGCTCCTGAACCTCAAGTCGGTGCTCCAGAATCACAAGGGAGCCTGCCCCGTGATCCTCTCCCTGAGCCACAACGGACAGGGAACGACGCACGTGCAGACCTCGGCCAACTTCTACATCCTCCCTTCCGAAGAGCTCAAAGAGCGCATCGAGGGAAGCCTGCCGCGCGTGGAAGTCGCCTTCCACGCCTAGGCCATAGCGCCTCCGATCGCAAGGAGGCGAGCACGAAGCGATCGCACGAAAAAACCCCCGGGTGCCGAAGCTTCGGCACCCGGGGGTTCTTGTTTGATTGCGAGCTGTCGCGGTTCCCGCGACCCAGCCGATCCCGCTACCTAGCCGCGCCTACTTCTTGGCGCCGGCCTCCGCTTCGGCTTCCTCCTCGGCGGCCGACACGACTTCGTAGTCGACGAGCTCGAAGATGGCCTGCGAGGCGTTGTCGCCGAGACGGTTCTTCTGGAGGCGAATGATGCGCGTGTAGCCGCCCGGTCGATCCAGGTAGCGCGGCGCGATCTCGCCGAAGAGCTTCTTGACGATGGCCTTGTCCTGGAGGATCGCAACGGCGCGACGGATGTTGTGCAGGTTGCGCTTCTTCGCGAGCGTGATCATCTTCTCGGCCATCGGCCGGTATTCCTTGGCCTTCTCGACCGTGGTCGTGATCCGCCCATGCTCGAACAGGCTCGAGACCAGATTGCGCCCCAGCGCCTTGCGGTGCGAGCTGTTTCGTCCCAGCTTGCGACCGTGCTTACGATGCCTCATCGGAGAACCCTTCTCTGTTTCTCTCGTGCTTGTTCGTTTAGCCGTCCATCGACATGCCGAGCGCCAATCCGAGCTCGGCAAGCTTCTTGTGGACTTCCTTGAGCGACGTCTTGCCGAAGTTGCGGATCTCGAGCATCTCGGCCTCGGAAAGTCGAACCAGCTCGCCGATCGTGAAGATGTTCTCGGCGGCCAGGCAGTTCGACGCGCGGACCGAAAGGTCCAGGTCCGAGATCGGTCGGGCGAGCGCCTCAGCCGTATCCGGCGAGGGGCCTCCCACCTCGGGTTCCGTCGAGGTCAGCTCGTTCAGGAGGCGCTGCTCCTCTTCCGGCATTTCCGGACCCACTTCGCTGTAGTGAACGAACGGGTTCAGGTGCTTGCGGAGGATCTTGGCGGCCTCGACGAGGACCATGTTCGGCGCGATCGTCCCGTCACCCCAGATCTCGAGGATCAGGCGATCGTAGTTGGTGAGCTTTCCGACGCGGGTGTTCTCGACCTTGTAGCGCACGCGACGGATCGGCGAGAAGATCGAATCGATGGGAATGCGTCCGATCTCCTGGTCTTCGGTCGTGTTCTCTTCGGCCGTGACGTAACCACGTCCCTTGCAGACCTCCATCTCCATGATGAAGGGCTTCTTCTCCGACATCTCGACGATGTGGAGATCGGGGTTGATCACCTCGGCATTGGCGACACCCTGGATGTCGGCCGCCGTGATGGGCCCCTTCTTGTTCTCCTCGATCCGCAGCGTGACGGGCTCGTCCGTCTCGAGCTGGATGAGAAGATTCTTGATGTTGAGGATGAGGTCGGTGACGTCCTCGCGGGCTCCCTCCAGCGGAGTGAACTCGTGAAGCACGCCCTCGATCTTGATCGAGGTGACCGCCGTACCCTCGAGCGACGACAGGAGCACGCGCCGCAGGCTGTTGCCGACGGTCGTGCCGAAGCCTCGCTCGAACGGCTCGACGATGAAGCGGCCGAACGTATCGTTCGACTCGTCCTGGTCCAGGATGACGCGAGTCGGAAGCTCGAAATCGCGCCAGCGGATTCGCATCGACATGCTTTTCTTGACCCCGTTACTTCGACAGCAGCTCGACGATCAACTGTTCCTGGAACTCCTGCGCGATCTCGTCACGACGCGGCAGGCGCACGACCCGACCGACGGCCGGATCGGTCTCGAGCTCGAGCCACTCGGGGATCCCTCGTCCCTTGGCGATCTCGAGGTTCTCTTCGACGAGCTTCTTGACGTTGTCCTTGCCGGTGAGCTTGATCACCTCGCCCTCGCGAACCGAGTAGGACGGGATGGTGACCTTGTTCGTGCCGACCTGAATGTGTCCGTGTCGGATCAACTGCCGAGCCTGCGGCCGCGATGCGGCGAAGCCGAGGCAGTAGATGACGTTGTCGAGCCGGCGCTCCACCAGCGTCAGAAGGGCCTCGCCCGTGTTGCCTCGAACGCGCGTGGCGTTCTCGAACACGCGACGGAACTGCCGCTCCATGATGCCGTAGCTTCGCTTCAGCTTCTGCTTCTCGCGGAGCTGGAGACCGTACTTCGACGGCTTCCCGCGGCGCCACACGTGCACACCCGGGGGCTGCTCGCGCTTCACGATGCTGCACTTCGGGGAATCGCAGCGCGTGCCCTTGAGGTACAGCTTCACGCCCTCACGTCGGCACAGTCGACAAACCGGTCCAGAATACCTCGCCATGTGGTTGCTCCAGCCGTGATCGCAATGCTCGGGAAAGGCCCCGAGGCTGTTTCACCGATATTCGTGTTTCATCGAACCGCCCGGCAGGACCGAGCGACGGACTTCGTGGGTACTCGACCGAGTCGACCCGCAAACCAGGCCGCTTCGGACAGGCTTAGACGCGGCGCTTCTTGCGCGGGCGACAGCCGTTGTGCGGCAGAGGCGTACGATCCTCGATCGACTTGACGTCGAGGCCGTTGGCCTGCAGCGCGCGGATAGCGGACTCGCGACCGCTTCCCGGGCCCTTGACCCGCACTTCCACTTCGCGGATGCCGAACTTCTTGGCGCCATCGGCCACTCGCTCCGCGGCGCGCTGGGCCGCGTAAGGCGTGCTCTTCTTCGAGCCCTTGTAGCCGATCGTTCCCCCGCTCGCAAAGCAGAGGGTATCGCCGTTGAGATCGGTGACGGTGATGATCGTGTTGTTGAAGGTCGCCCGGATGTGGACGATGCCCTTCGCAACGCTTCGCCGCACCTTCTTTCGCTTGGTCTTCGCCATTGAGTTCGCTTCTTCGTGTAGACCGCTTCTTTGTGACGTCCTCGCCGAGTACCACGTCGCTTCGCGGCTCGATGCCGCGGGGGGCGCCGCGGTCCTAGCGCATCTGCTTCACACTCTTCTTGCCCGCGACCGTTCGCTTCGGACCCTTGCGGGTACGCGCGTTCGACTGCGTGCCCTGCCCGCGAACCGGAAGGCCGCGACGGTGTCGGATGCCTCGGTAGCAGCCGATATCCTTCAGTCGGGTGATGTTCTGCGCGAGCGTACGGCGCAGGTGTCCCTCGACCGTGAGGTTGTTCTCGATGTAGGCGGTGATGCGGCTCACCTCGTCTTCGGTGAGGTCCTTCGCTCGAACAGCGGTATCGATGTTGAGCTCGCGCATCATGTTGTCAGCCGTCGTCTGACCGATCCCGAAGATGTACGTCAGCGCGATTCGAGTCGGGCGCTGCGCCGGGATGTCGACTCCAACGATACGAGGCATGCGTCTCTCCTTGGCGGATCGATCATCGTCGATCTCGCGTATGGTCTGGCCGGCTCAGCGAACCGGCTGTAGATTCCTAACGGTGCTGCTTCCCAACCGTGTAGCTGCCTAACCCTGTCGCTGCTTGTGGCGCGGATTCGTGCAGATCACTCGCATCACGCCGCGGCGGCGAATGAACTTGCAGTTTTCACAGATGCGCTTCAGCGAAGCTCGAACCTTCATGGTTATCCTCTCGGAGCGTGCGGCCGGCTCGGCCGACAGCCGCTAGTTTCGATAGACAATGCGGCCCTTGTTCAGATCGTAGGGCGACATTTCGAGGGTGATCCGGTCGCCCGGCAGGATTCGGATGTAGTGCATCCGCATCTTGCCGGAAACGTGCGCCAGCACCTCGTGTCCGTTATCGAGCTCGACCCGGAACTGCGCGTTCGGCAGCGATTCCTTGACGGTCGCCTCGACTCGAATGGGTTCTTCTTTCAAACTCTCGTTCTCACGCCAGCCGACCGCAAAAAGCGCTCAGTACCCCGCTCGCCTGGCGAACTGGGGCAACCGACGCAAGCCCGGCCCTGCTTGTGGTTTACAACGGGATTCCCCGCCGATCTAGGATCAAACGGTACATTCTATAAAAGACGCTGCCGGTTTCAAGCCGGATGAGCGTGGTATTTCTCATCTTGCGGTCAGAATCACGGGCCCGTCCTCCGAGATCCAGACGGTGTGCTCGTAATGGGTCGAAAGCCGACGGTCCCGAGTGACGACCGTCCACCCGTCGTCGAGGGTGTCGACCTCGTGCGAGCCCTCGTTCAGCATCGGCTCGATCGCGAGGACCATCCCCGGGACGAGCTCCACGTCGAGGTCGCCGAAATCCTCGGCGACGTAGTTCGGGATCTGAGGAGCCTCGTGCAGCTTCCGCCCGATCCCGTGCCCCACGTACTGCTCGACGATCCCGAATCCGGTCCCCTGCACGTGCTTCTCGATGGCGCGCGCGATATCCCGGATTCGCTTGCCCGGCTGGGCCGCCCCGATCCCCGCCTGAAGGGCCCCCTCGCAGGCCTCGCAAAGCTTCTCGGCCTCGCTCGAGATCTCTCCCACCGGGAACGTCCAGGCGCTGTCGCCGAAGTAGTGTTCGAGCTCCACTCCGACATCGAGCTTCAGCAGGTCGCCGTCCTCGAGCTCGCGATCGTCGGGGATGCCGTGGACCACGGCCTCATTCACCGAGCTGCAGGTCGCCGCCGGGAACCCCCGGTAGCCCTTGAAGGCCGGCTTCCCGCCGAGCTCGCGGATGCGCTCCTCGACCCGCGCGTCGATCCCGATCGTCGTCTCGCCGGGACGGATCCACTCGCGTGCGGCGGTCAACGCCTCGGCGACGATTCGACCGGCGCGTTGCATGATCGCGATTTCGCTATCGGATTTGAGCGTGATCCCGCGACCGGGAGCGCGTCGAGCCATAGACGTGATCGTCCCGTTCGCTATCGGTCTTCCAGGAAGGACCGGACGTGCTCGTACACTTCTTCGGGCTTGCGCGAAGCGTCGATTCTCGTCAGGAGCCCCCGCTCTTCGTAGTACGCGAGAAGCGGCCCCGACTCTCTCTTGGCAATCTCGGATCGATGCCGGATCGTGTCGGGCTCGTCGTCGTCGCGACGAAAGAGCGACCCTCCGCACGCATCGCACACGCCCTCGGTCTTGGGGGGCATGAAGTCGACGTGGAACATCGATCCGCACTTCGAGCACGTGCGACGGCCCGAGAGCCGCTGCACGATGACCTCGTCGTCGACGTCGAACTGAAAGACGCGGTCAACCGCTCCGCCGCCGGTCCTCTCGTCGAGGGCCTCGGCCTGGACCAGCGTTCGCGGGAAGCCGTCGAGGAGATAGTGCTCTTCCCCGTCGATGCGGTTCACGAGCATTCCGATGACGAGGTCATCCGGAACGAGCGAGCCCCGATCCATGTACTCCTTCACCTGAATGCCAAACTCGGTCTTCGCAGCCACCTCGGCGCGGAGGAGATCCCCGGTCGAGATATGTGGAATCCGGCACGCGGCGGTGATCTTCTTTGCCTGGGTTCCCTTGCCTGCTCCTGGGGGCCCCAGGAACACCCACCTCATCGCTTCGTTGCTCCGCCACGGCCGCGCCGCATGAAGCCTTCGTAGTCTCGCATGAGGAGGTGCGAGTTGATCTTGTCGACGAGGTCGAGAGCGACACCCACGACGATCAGGATGCTCGTACCACCGAGGAAGCGCGTGAAGATCTGCTGGACGCCGAGCGACTCGGACGCCAGCTGAGGCAGCAGCGCGATGAAGGCGAGGAACGAGGCGCCGACAAGCGTGATCCGGACCATGATCCCCTCGAGGTATTCGGACGTTCTTCGTCCCGGGCGGATGCCGGGGATGAAGCTGCCGTACTCCTTGAGGTTCTTCGCCATCTCGGTCGGCTGAATCATCAGCGTCGTCCAGAAGAAGGAGAAGAAGTAGATCATCGCCACATAGACCACGATGTAGACGAAGGACGACGTCGAGAACAGCCGTTCGAACATCGACAGCCCGAGCGTCGAGAAGATGAGCGACGGAACGATGAGCAGCGAGCTCGCGAAGATGACCGGCATGACGCCCGCCTGGTTCACCTTGATCGGCAGGTAGTGACGCTGCCCGCCGTACACGCGGCGGCCTCGCATCTGCCGAGCCTGCTGGATCGGGATGCGGCGGTGCGCCTTGGTGATCAGGACGACGATCCAGATCATGCCGAGGAACAGCATGGTCATCAGGATGCCGGTCTGGATCTTCGTGGTGGACTCACCCGGGAACATCATGAAGTCCTTGATGGCGACCGGGATGTCCGAGACGATTCCGCACATGATCAGGAGCGAGATACCGTTTCCGATGCCGAACTCGGTGATCTGCTCGCCGAGCCACATCAGGAAGATTCCGCCCGTCGTCAGCGCGAGGATGCACATCAGCTGGTAACGGAACGTGTGGTACAGCTCGGGATCGATGATCGGCGGCCCTTCCATCGCGAGCAGCTGGGGCATGATTCCCCGGACGATGAAGAACGCCTGGATGATGCAGAGGGGGACCGTCGCGTAGCGTGTGTACTGGTTGATCTTCTTCTGCCCCTGCGTTCCTTCCTTCGAGAGCTTCTCGAGGGACGGCACGACCTTGGTGAGCAGGCTGAAGATGATCGACGCGCTGATGTAGGGCATGATGCCGAGCGAGAACAGCACCATGCTCCCGAGGTTTCCACCGGAGAGCGTGTTGAACATGCCGAGCATCGAGCCCAGCACTCCGCTGTCCGTGTTGGAAAGCGCCGCGCGGATCGCTTCGACGTCGACGCCCGGAAGCGGGACGTGCGAGCCGATTCGATACACGACCAGCAGACTCAGCGTCACAAGAATACGTCGCCGCAGCTCAGGGATGCGGAAAACGTTTTGGACCGAACTTAGCATGAGAGTTCCTTCACCTCGCCGCCGGCCTTGGCAATCTTTTCCTTGGCCGATCCGCTGAAGCGATGCGCCTCGACGGTGAGCTTCTTCTCGAGGTCACCTTCGCCGAGGACCTTCAGGAGCTTCGCCTTCTTGCGAGCGAGGCCCTTCTCGAGGACGAGCTCGAGCGTCACGTTCGTCCCGTCGTCGAGGACGTTGAGGTCGCGGACGTTCACCACCGCGTACACCTTCTTGAAGCGAGCGTTCGTGAAGCCACGCTTCGGAAGGCGACGGAACAGCGGCATCTGGCCACCCTCGGACGCGCGGTTCACGCCGCCGCCCGAACGCGACTTCTGGCCCTTGGATCCGCGGCCGGCAGTCTTGCCGTTTCCGGAGCCCTGGCCACGACCGACTCGCTTGCGCGCCTGTCGGCCGCCCGCACCCGTCTGCTTGATGTCGGTGAGGTTCATGCCTCTACTTTCACTCCACGCAGCCGCTCGGCCTCTTCGATGGTCATGAGACCTCGAAGTCCCTCGAGCGTCGCCTTGACGAGGTTCACCGGGTTGTTCGACCCGAACGACTTCGTCAGGATGTTCTGGATTCCCGCGAGCTCGAGCACGGCGCCCACCGACGAGCAGGCGATCACACCCGTTCCTTTCGAGGCCGGACGAAGCAACACGCGCGAGGCGCAGAAGCGACCGATCGTCTCGTGCGGAATCGTTCCGTCCACGTTCGGGATGCGAATGAGGTTCTTGCGCGCGTCGGTGATCCCCTTCTCGACGGCCAGCGGGACTTCCTTGGCCTTACCGAAGCCGATCCCGACCTGTCCGCGGCGATCGCCGAGCACGACCAAGGCGCTGAAGCTGAATCGACGACCACCCTTCACAACCGTGGCGCATCGATTGATCTTGAGGACCACTTCGTCGAAATCGGAATTCTCGCCGTCGGATCTGAACCGATTCACTGTTCCATCTCCTCGCTTGCGTGCAAGCTAACCGCAGCGCCCCGCCGGCCTCGGAATCGCGGCCGACGTCGGGACGTCGCGTTTCGTCGTCTTAGAACTTGAGCCCGCTCTCACGAGCGGCGTCCGCGAGCGCCTTGATGCGCCCGTGGTACTTGTACGGACCGCGGTCGAACACGACGGCCGTGATACCGGCCTCCTTCGCCTTCTCCGCGATGTCCTTGCCGATCTTCACGGCGCCGTCCTTCGTGCCCCAGCTCTTCTGGTCGTCGCCCGCCTTGCGGAGCTGGACCGAGGAGCTCGCACCCAGGGTGCGGCCGTTCTCGTCGTCGATCAGCTGGCAGTAGATGTGCTGCAGCGTCCGGTGGACCGAGAGGCGCGGGCGCTCGGCCGTGCCATGAAGGCGACGGCGGACCCGGAGCTTACGCTTCGTGGCCAGCCTTCTCTTGCGTCGGATGCGATCCACGCCTGTACCCTCCTAGGATCAATCACCACCGCCGACGAAGGCCTTACCGGCCTTGCGGCGAACCACTTCGTCTTCGTACCGAATGCCCTTGCCCTTGTACGGCTCGGGCGGACGCACCTGGCGAATCTCGGCGGCAAACTGGCCGACGAGCTGCCGATCGGCGCCCTTCACGATGATCTCGGTCGCGGCCGGCACTTCCAGCTCGAGCCCCTGCGGAACCGGCATGATGACCGGGTGGCAGAAGCCGATCTGCATGTGCAGCTCCTTACCCTGGAGCTTGGCGGTGTATCCGACGCCGATGATCTTGAGCTTCTTCGCGTAGCCCGTGCTCACGCCGTGAACCATGTTCGCGACGAGCGCTCGGGTGAGACCGTGGAGAGCGCGGTGGCGCTTCTCGTCGGTCGCGCGCTTGATCTTGAGCTCGCGGCCCCCTTCTTCGAGGACCACCTCGATCCCGTCCGGGACCGGCTGCGAGAGATCACCGTTCGGGCCCTTCACCTGGACGCCGTTGCCGGAGACCTTCACTTCAACGTTCGTAGGTACCGCAATCGGGCGGTTGCCGATTCTGGACATCGGTCATCGCCTCCTAGCTGATCTCACAGAGGATTTCGCCGCCGACGTGCTTCTCGCGGCACTCACGGTCGCTGAGGATGCCGGCAGGCGTCGAGATGATCTGGATGCCGATGCCGTTGAGCACCGGTCGAATCTCTTCCACACCCGAGTACATCCGGCGACCCGGCTTGCTGATCCGGTCGATCGTGTGAATCACGTGCTCGCCGTCCGGGCCGTACTTGAGGTAGATCTTCAGCTTGCCCTGGACCGAGTCTTCGACCGGGCGAACGTCCGCGATGAAGCCTTCACGCTTCATCACCTCGGCGATGCCGAGCTTCACCTTCGAAGCCGGAACCAGCACGGTGTCACGGCGGATGCTGTTCGCATTGCGAACGCAGGTCAGCATGTCCGCGATCGGATCGGTAACGCTCATGTTCACTTCTTCCTGTCGACGCCGCCGTCATGGCGCGCCAAGTTGACGTTGTTTCCAGACTCGGGTCTTTGGAGACCCGGGATCAGTTTCGCTTGAAGGGCATTCCGAACAGGCGCAGCAGCTCGAAGGACTGGTCGTCCTTACCGCCGCTGATCGTCATCGTCACGTTCATGCCCTGGACGAACTCGACGGAGTCGATGTCGATTTCCGGCCAGATGATCTGCTCGGTGAAACCGAGGCTGTAGTTCCCGTTCCCGTCGAATGACTTCCTCGGAACGCCGCGGAAGTCGCGAACTCGCGGGATCGCGATGTTGATCAGTCGGTCGAGGAACTCGTACATCCTCTCGCCGCGAAGGGTCACCTTGCAGCCGATGGGATTGCCTTCACGGACCTTGAAGCCGGCGACCGACTGTCGAGCGCGTCGGACCGAGGCCTTCTGCCCGGTGATCAGACCCATCTCCTTCGAGGCTTTCTCGAGCCGCGACTTGTTCTCGGTCGCGCGTCCCACGCCCATGCTGACGGTGATCTTCTCGATCCGCGGAACCGCGAGGCGGTTCTGCAGCTCGAACTTCTCCATCAGCTGCGGGACGATCTCTTCGGTGTACTTTTGCTTCAGTCGAGCCATGACTGGGATTCCCGATCAAAAGGCCTGATTACTTCTTGGCCTTCTTCTTCTTCTTCGTGCCTTCGACGTCCTCGCGCTTCGTCACGAGCTTCACGTTCGAGACGTGGATGGGCGCTTCCTTCTGGATGCGTCCTCCGCGCTGGTTTTCCTTCGACTTGCGCATGTGCTTGAAGACGAGGTTGATTCCCTCGACGACGATGTGGTCGCGCTCGGGCAGCGTTCGAACGACGCTCCCCTCCTTGCCCTTGTCATCGCCGGTCAGCACCCTGACGTGATCACCCGATCGGATTTTCATGTCGTCCTCTCGACCTTCCTACCGCTCACACCACTTCCGACGCGAGCGAAATGATCTTCATGAAGTTCCGGTGGCGCAGTTCTCGCGCGACGGCTCCGAAGATTCGCGTGCCCTTCGGATTGCCTTCGGCGTCGATGATCACCATGGCGTTCCGATCGAACCGTACGCACGTGCCGTCCGGACGGCGCACGTTGTGCCGGGTGCGAATGACGACGCCCCGGACCACGTCACCCTGTTTGACGTCCGCGCCGGGCGCCGACTTCTTCACGGAGGCGACGATCACGTCGCCGACACCGGCGTAGCGGCGCCGGGTCCCGCCAAGGACCTTGATGCACATCGCCACCTTCGCGCCCGTGTTGTCTGCGACGTCAAGTCGTGAATAGCTCTGAATCATGTTTCGATACCCGCCTGGCTACGTGGCCTTCGGGCGCCTGACCCTAGGCCCTGGCGCTCTCGCGTCCCTTCTCGATGATGCGCACGAGGCGCCAACGCTTGGTCTTGCTGAGTGGACGGGTCTCCATGATCTCGACGCGGTCACCGCGCGAAGCCTCGTCCTTCTCGTCGTGCGCCTTCAGGACCGTCTGACGGCGCACGTACTTCTTATAGATCGGGTGCTTCTCGAGACGCTCCACCTCCACGGTGATGCTCTTCTGCATCCGGTCGCTTGTCACGACTCCTTCGACGACCTTCCGTTGGTTGCGCTCCATGAAGCTACCTCGCCTTCCTACTCATGCTTGATGTACCTGGATTCTGTGGCCGCTTGCCCGCGGCCTCTAGCCCTGCTTCGTCCGCGGCTCCGCGCCTCGGATCCCCAGCTCACGCTCCCGGAGGACCGTGTTGATTCGCGCGATGCCCCTGCGGAGCTCGCGGATGCGCGCCGGGTTCTCGATCTGCTCGGTCGCCGACTGGAACCGAAGGTTGAAGAGCTCCTCGCCCGCGTTGGACAGATCGTCGCGAAGCTCCTCGTCGGGCCGGCTGCGAATGTCGTCGAGGTTCATATCTTGTGCTTCCGTTCAGCGAGCCGGCAGTTCACCGGCATCTTGTGCGCCGTTCGCGCCAGGGCCCGCTTCGCGCGGTCCGCATCGGCGCCGAGGATCTCGAAGAGGATCGTTCCGGGTCGAACGACCGCGACGTAGTACTCGGGCTCACCCTTTCCCTTACCCATTCGCGTCTCCTCGGGAGTCGACGTGATGGGCTTGTGCGGGAAGATACGGATGAAGACCTTGCCCTGACCTTCGAGGGCTCGCACCGCCGCAACACGACCGGCTTCGATCTGCCGGGCCGTGATCCAACCTCGATCGAGCGACTGCAAGCCGAACTCGCCGAAGGAAACCGTGTTCCCTCGGTGCGCGACGCCGCGGACGCGGCCTCGCATCTGCTTGCGGTACTTCATGCGCTTGGGCATCATCGCCATGGCGCTATTTCTCCTTCTTCAGGGGGTGTTCCCCCTTGTAGATCCACACCTTCACGCCAATGTGCCCGTACGTCGTGCGCGCTTCCGAGAAGCCGTAGTCGACGTTCGCGCGCAGCGTGGAGAGCGGGATCTTTCCGAGGCTCGCGTGCTGCGTTCGCGCCATCTCGGCACCACCGAGTCGGCCCGACACTTGCACCTTGATACCGCCGGCGCCCTCGTTCATCGTCGCTTCCATCGCCTTCTTCATGGCGCGACGGAACGACGAGCGCTTCGAGAGCTGCTCGGCGATCGACTCGGAGACGAGCTGCGCCTCGAGGTCGGCCTTGGCGATTTCACGCGTGTCGATGGAGACGCGCTTCTGCGTCATTCCCTGCAGATCGTTCTTCAGCTTGTCGATCTTGGCGCCCTTCTTACCGATCAGGACACCCGGTCGCGAGCTGTGAATGATGATCTTGACCTGCTCGGCGTTTCGCTCGACCTCGACGCGCGAGATCCCGGCGAAGCCGTACTCGTTCTTGATGAACTTGCGGATCATCTGGTCTTCGAAGAGGAGACGACTGAAGTCTTTCTTCGAGGCGTACCAGCGGGAGCGCCAGTTCTCGGTGATACCGATGCGGTATCCCAGTGGATGGATCTTTTGTCCCATACCGTCGCCTAGTCCTTGCTCTTGTCCATGACCTTCACCGAGATGTGGCACGTCCGACGACGGATCGGCACCACTCCACCGCGAGAACGGAATCGGTAGCGGACTCGCCCTTGCAGCAGCGGCCCCTCGTCGACTCGGCCCTCGGAGATGACGAGCTTGTTGACGTTGACGTCCTCGTCGCTGTGCTCCGCGTTCGCCACGGCCGACTGGACGACCTTTCGGATCATCACGGCCGCGCGCTTCGGCGAGAACTCGAGGATCTCGAGGGCGTTATTGATGGGCTTGCCGCGGACCATGTCCATGACGAGTCGGGCCTTGCGGGCCGAGATCCTAGCAAACCGATGACTGGCTCTGAATTCCATATCGATGACCGTTTCCGGTTTCGGCCGGGGAGCACCCCGACGTCGTTTCCTACTTCTTCCCGCCCTTGCCACCGTGGCCGCGGAACGTTCGCGACAGCGCGAACTCGCCCAGCTTGTGCCCCACCATCTCCTCGGTGACAAACACGCGGAGGTGCGACTTGCCGTTGTGCACGAGGAACGTGTGCCCGACGAACTCCGGAAGAATCGTGCTCGCTCGCGACCAGGTCTTGATCGCTTCCTTGCGAGTCGAGCCCTCCATCGCTTCGACCTTCTTGATCAGGCTCGCTTCGACGAACGGGCCCTTCTTGACGGAACGTCCCATCTACTTCTCCGCGTAACAGTGCGACGCGATCAGCGACGCTTGCCTTTTCGCTTCCTGACGATGAATCGATTGCTCCGAGCGCGCGTGCTGCGCGTCTTGCCGCCCTTGGACAGCTTGCCCCAGGGCGAGCACGGGTGGCGACCACCCGCGGTCCGGCCTTCACCACCACCCATCGGGTGGGCGACCGGGTTCTGCGCCGTACCACGAACCTTCGGGCGACGCCCGAGGTGGCGAGCACGCCCCGCCTTACCGAGCGAGACGAGCTGGTGGTCGGTGTTGCCGAGCTGACCGATGGTCGCGCGGCAGCTGACGTGGATGAGACGCATCTCACCCGACGGCAGGATGATGTTCGCGTAGTCGCCTTCCTTGGCGGAAAGCGTGGCCACCATGCCGGCCGAGCGGACCAGCTGGCCGCCGCGTCCGGGGTGGAGCTCGATGTTGTGGATCTCGAGGCCCTGCGGGATGCTGCGGATCGGCATGCTGTTACCGACCTTCGGCTCGACCGACTCGCCCGAGACGATCTCTTCGCCGACCTTCAGGCCGAGAGGCGCGAGGATATAGCGCTTCTCACCGTCCTTGTAGTGCAGCAGCGCGATGCGCGCGGAACGGTTCGGATCGTACTCGATCGCGGCGACCTTGGCCGGCACGTCGGCCTTGTCGCGCTTGAAGTCGATGATGCGATAGGCGCGCTTGGCACCCCCGCCTCGACGACGCGACGTGATCCGACCGTTGTTGTTTCGTCCGCCCGACTTCTTCTGCGGCTCGAGCAGACTCTTCTCGGGGCGCTTCTTCGTGATCTCCGAGAAATCGGAGACCGACTTGTGGCGCGTACCCGGCGTCATCGGTCGGTACTTGCGAACCGGCATGATCCCACACTCCCTGAACACTTGGGAGGCCCCCGCCCTCGGCGGGACCGCAGCGATCAGGCTGCGACGGCCTCGATAATGATTCCGGATCGTTTCCGAATCCGGATCGAATCACTGAATCAGACGATCTCGATCGAGTCGCCCTCTTTGAGGGTGACGACCGCTTTCTTCCACGGCGGGCGCGTGCCGTACGTCGCGCCGAAGCGACGACGCTTGCCCGGGCGCACCTGCGTGCGGATCCCCGTGACGGTGACGTTAAAGATGTGCTCGATGGCCGACCGAATCTGAACCTTGTTCGCCTTCGGATGCACCTGGAAGTAGTACGCCCGGTGCGCTTCGGTATCCATCTGGCCCTTCTCGGTCACGAGCGGGCGAATGACGATGTCTCTCGCTTGCAGATCAGGCATTCTTCATTCGCTCCTCGAGGGCCGCGAGCGCGTCCTCGGTGATCACGAGGTACTTGTAACGCAAAACGTCCCAGGCATTGAGGTCCGCCTGGATCCGAACTTCCACCCGCGGGAGGTTCCGCGCGGAAAGATAGACGTTGTTGTCCTGCTCCTTGGTGACGATGAGCTTCGAGCCCGCGAGGCCAAGCTTGTCGAGGAAGGCCGACAACTCCTTCGTCTTCGGGCCGCCCATGCCGAACTTGTCGACAATGGCGACCTCGCCGTCGCGGAACTTCGACAGGAGCGCCGACTGAAGCGCGCCGCGGCGCATCTTCTTCGGCATCGCGTGGCCGAAGTCGCGAGGCTTCGGACCGCTCGCCACGCCACCGCCCCGACGACTCGGGGACTGAAGCGTACCGACACGCGCCCGACCGGTGCCCTTCTGGCCGAACGGCTTGCGGCTCGTACCGCTCACCTCGCCTCGGCCGCGAGTGCTCGCGGTGCCGACGCGCTTGTTCGCCTCGTACATGATGACCGCATCAAAGAGGAGGCGCCGACGAACCCGATCGCCAAACGCGTCGGACGACACTTCCTTCTTCGAGGGGCTCGATTCACCCCAGCGGAGATAGGCGACTTCACTCATGACTCACTCCGATATCCATCACGGCAGGCGTCAACGCCTGCTTACAGTTTCTTGGCCCCGCCCCTCAACGACCGTACATCACCCGATCGCGGGCCGTTGCCCGCCAGGGTGATGCTCGTGAACAGCGATTCCCACGAGCGCTCAATGAGCCGAAGCTCTTGAGCGACTAGGCCTTGATGCGAATGTCGACGCCAGCAGGCATGTTCAGCTTGCTGAGCGCGTCCACCGTCTTGGCCGTGGGCTCGGTGATGTACACGACTCGCTTGTGAGTCCGGATTTCGAACTGTTCGCGAGACTTCTTGTCGATGTGAGGGGAGCGAAGCACGGTGTACCGCTCGATCCGCGTTGGAAGCGGGATGGGCCCGGAAACCTTGGCGCCCGTCCGCTTGGCCGTCTCGACGATGTCGGCAGCCGACGTGTCGAGCGCCTCGTGGTCGTACGCCTCCATCCGGATCCTGATCCGCTCGTTCATCATCTCCGCACACTCCCTACCCGACGCTCGCGCCGCCTGCGCGGTTCGGACTCAAACCTTCTCGCCACGACTTCTTACAACGGAAACAAAAACCCGAAAGCTATCAAAGGGATAGGGGGTGGTCAACGTGATTTTCGGGCCTTTTCTCGCCCGCTCCGCGCCACCGGTCGACCGCGGTCACCGCCCCGGTCCGACGCCCCTGTTCCTCGAAGGTGTTACGTCACATTCCGACCTCGAAGATCCGCTCCGCAATGTCTGCCGGAACCGGCTGGAAGTCGTGCGGCTCCAGGACGGGAGGCTGCGCTCGGCCCTGGGTGAGCGAGCGAAGCGTCGTCGTGTAACCGAAGATCTTGCCGAGCGGAACCGTCGCCGAAATCTCGGCGGGATCGAGCTCCGAGCGCATCTCGAGGATGCGCGCCCGGCGGGTGTTGAGGTCCGCGATGACCCCGCTCAGGTACTCGGCCGGCAGCGCCAGCTCGAGCTTCATGATCGGCTCGAGGAGCTCCGTACCGGCTTTGTCGAGCGCCTCGTCGAAGGCATGGGACGCCGCCATCGTGTACGCCAGCTCCGAGGACTCGGTCGGATGGAACGAGCCACCGACGATCCGGACCCGCACGTTGATCAGCGGATAGCCGAGCGACCCGCCTCCCTCGACGGCATTCTCGACGCCCTCGACGATAGCCGGATGAAACTCCTTGGGGACGTCGTCGGCACTCAGCTGACTCTCGACCACCACGGTGCGCTCGTCCGGGTTCGGCTCGATCTCGACGATCACGTGCCCGGACTGCGTCTTGCCGCCGATCGGCTTCGACACCCGCCCCTCCCCTCGCGCCGCCGACTGAATCGACTGGCGATAGGAGACGCGGGGCTTTCCGATGTTCGCCTCGACGCGGAACTCGCGGCCGAGCCGCCTCGACTGGACCTCGAGGTGAAGCTCGCCCATCCCGGCGATGAGGATCTGATCGGTCTCCTCGTCGATCCGGTAGGAGAACGTCGGGTCCTCCTTGCCGAGCTTCTCGAGCGACGCGACCAGCTTGTCGCGGTCGGCGGACGATTTCGGCTCGATCGCCTGCGAGATGACCGTCTCGGCGAACCGCGGCGATTCGAGCAGCAGCGGCTTGCCCTTGTCGCACAGGGTATCCCCCGTGGACGTGTCGCGAAGGCCGATCACGGCGCAGATCGTGCCAGCCTGGATCTCCTCGATCTGGATCCGCTCGTCCGCGTGCATCTGGAAGATGCGATTCAACCGCTCGGCCTTCTTGCGCGTCGCGTTGAAGACCTGCTGGCCGAGCTTGGCCGTACCCGAGTACACGCGAACGTAGGTCAGGTCGCCGTGAGGGTCGCTCGCGATCTTGAACGCCAGCGCGCTGCACGGCGCGCCGGGATCGGGCGGACGCTCTTCTTCCTTCTCGGTCTTCGGGTTCGTGCCCTTCACCGGCGGGAGGTCGATCGGCGACGGCAGGTAATGCAGGATCGCGTCGAGAAGCTGATGAACGCCCTTGCTCTTGAGCGCCGTCCCGCAGAAGACCGGCACGATCTCCTGGCGAATCACCGCCTCGCGAATCGCCGCGTGAAGCTCTTCCGGCTCGATCGCTTCCTCGGCGAGGTACTTCTCCATCAGGGGCTCGACGAACTCGGCAACCTGCTCGATGAGCTGACTGCGAAGCACCTCGGCCTCTTCCTGCAGATCGTCCGGGATGTCGATCTCGGTGACGTCGACTCCCCCGCCCGCAGCGTCGGTGTACCGATACGCCTTCATCTCGACGAGATCGATGACCCCGCAGTAGTCTTCTTCGTTACCGATCGGGATCTGCGCGGCCGCCGTGTTCGCACCGAGCTTCTCGCGAATGTCGTCGACGACGCGGAAGTAGTCGGCGCCCTTACGGTCGAGCTTGTTCACGAACGCGATGCGCGGAACGCCGTAGCGGTCGGCCTGGCGCCAGACGGTCTCGGACTGCGACTGCACTCCGGCGACCCCGCAGAAGATACCGACGGCGCCGTCGAGCACGCGAAGCGAACGCTCGACCTCGACGGTGAAGTCCACGTGCCCGGGCGTGTCGATGATCTGAATGGTGTGCTTCTTCCACTCGCAGGTGGTCGCGGCGCTCGTGATCGTGATGCCGCGGCTCTGCTCCTCCTCCATCCAGTCCATCTTCGCCGTGCCTTCGTCGACGGCACCGATGCGGTGCTCTCGGCCGGAGAAGTACAGGATTCGCTCGGTGACGGTCGTCTTGCCCGCGTCGATGTGGGCAATGATCCCGATGTTCCTGATCGTCGAAAGATCCATGGTCTCGGTCCCGATTCCGAGCGTTCGATGCCTCGCGGCATCGTCCCTATACGAAGACAACCCCGACTCGCCTGGTTGAACCCGCAAACTGTTCGAACCAGTGAACCGGGGTGTCCAGCCGCGCTGCCGTCATGGCTCGCGGATCCCGTTGCCGCCTCGCCCCCGCCTTCGCTGCGCGGGAGCGAATCGACCCTGCTACCTACCGCCTCTTACCAAGCCCGGCTGTTACCAAGCCCGGCTGTTACCAGGCCCGGCTGTTACCAGGCCCGGCTGTTACCAGGCAAAGTGCGCGAAGGCCTTGTTCGCTTCGGCCATTCGGTGCACGTTCTCGCGCGTCGTGTAGGCATCGCCTTCACGTCGGTACGCGGCGAGGAGCTGGTCGGCAAGACGCTGGGCCATCGGACGGCCGCGCTTCTTGCGCGTCGCCTCGAGGAGCCACCGGATGGCGAGAGACTGCTGCCGGCGGCGGCTGACCTCGATCGGGACCTGGTACGTCGCACCACCGACTCGCTTGCTGCGCACTTCGATGTGCGGCTTCACGTTGTCGATGGCCTTCGTGAAGACGACATCCGGCTTCTCGTCGGTGACGCGCTTCGCGATGATCTCGAGGGCGTCGTAGAACACGGCCTGCGCCGTCGTCTTCTTGCCGTCGACCATGAGGCAGTTGATGAACTTCGAGATGAGCTTGCTGCCGTACGTCGGGTCGGCAACGAGGAACCTCTCGGGAGACTTGTACTTCCTGGGCATAGTTCGAATCCTGATGCGGATGCCGGGCACCCGCGGTCCTCACTCGAGCTCTCGGCGCGGCGTGTCCACGCGAGAGCGAACGCGACACGCTTACTTCGGGCGCTTCGTCCCGTACTTCGATCGACTCCGCTTGCGGTCCTCGACGCCCATGGCATCGAGCGCGCCGCGGATGACGTGGTAACGCACACCCGGAAGGTCGCGGACACGACCGCCTCGCACGAGCACGATCGAGTGCTCCTGGAGGTTGTGCCCCTCACCCGGGATGTAGACGGTGACTTCCTTGCCGTTGCTCAAACGAACGCGGCAGATCTTTCGCAGCGCCGAGTTCGGCTTCTTCGGCGTCATCGTCTTGACCTGAAGGCAGACGCCCCGTCGCTGCGGACACGAATCGAGCGCCGGGGTCTTCTTCTTGTCGATGATTCTCTTCCGGCCCTTGCGGACCAGCTGGTTGATCGTGGGCATCGCGTACGTCTCTTTCCTGCGCCGAGCTCGGCTCTTTCGTGATCGGGAACGCCTCGACTCCGTGTCGAGGTCGGGCCCCCGCCTACACGCTTACGAATCTATACGAATCTACAGATGTTGTTGGATCGGGACCGCTTACGCCGCCTCCTCGTCCTCGGGCGGCTCGTCGCCAAAGACCGATTCGTCGAGAACATGCTTCTTGACGGAGCCCTTGGCGTAGTCGCGGAAGCCGGTGCCGGCCGGCACCATGTGGCCAAGAATGACATTTTCCTTCAGGCCCTGCAAGGTATCGACCTTACCGGCGATGGCGGCTTCCGTGAGCACCTTGGTGGTCTCCTGGAAGGAGGCCGCCGAGATGAAGCTCTCGGACTGGAGCGCCGCCTTGGTGATTCCGAGGAGGAGCGGCTGGGCCGTCGCGGCCTTCTTCTTCTCCTCGCGAAGGCGATCGTTCTCCGCGCGGAACTTGAACTTATCGACGACCGCACCCGGCAGGAAGTTCGAGTCGCCGGGCGTCTCCACCCGGACCTTGCGAAGCATCTGGCCGATGATGATCTCGATGTGCTTGTCGTCGATGGTCACGCCCTGCGCCCGGTACACGTTCTGCACCTCGCGCAGCAGGTAGTTCTGCAGGTCCTCCTCACCGTTGATGCGGAGGATATCGTGCGGAATGAGCGGGCCGTCGACGAGCGGCTCCCCGGCCTTCACGAGGTCGCCCTTGTGAACTCGGAGGTGCTTGCCGTACGGGATGACGTGTTCCTTCTCGATCCCGCTCTCGTTCTTCACGATGATGGTTCGCTTACCGCGGCGCTTCTCGCCGAACTCGACGACGCCGTCGATCTCGCTGATGACGGCCGGCTCCTTCGGCTTTCGAACCTCGAAGATCTCGGTGACTCGCGGCAGACCACCGGTGATGTCCTGGGTACCGCGAATCTCTCGCGGCGTCTTCGCCAGAAGCGTACCGGCGACAATCGGCTGCCCGTCGTCGACCTCGATGTAGGCCTTCTCCGGGATGTGGTAGAGCGCGACCGGCCGGCCTTCCTTCTCGTCCTCGATGATGATCTGCGGGTGGAGGTCACCCTTGTGCTCGATGATCATCATTCGCTCGACGCCGGTCCGCGCTTCCTTCTCCTTCTTCATCGTCACGCCTTCGACGATGTCTTCGAACCGCGCGACACCGGGTCGCTCGGCGAGGATCGGGGTGTTGTGCGAATCCCAGGTGCACATGACCGCCTTGCCCTTCACCTCCTGCCCTTCCTCGATCATCATGACCGAGCCGGCGGGGATGAGGTAGCGTTCGATCTCGCGCCCCTTCGCGTCGTTCAGCACCACCTCACCGTTTCGGTTGAGGACGATGCGCTCGTCGTTCTGGTTGATCACGACCTTCAGGTTGTGGAACTCGATGTGACCGGCTCGCTTCGCGCGAATCTCGTTCTCTTCCATCGAGCGACTGGCAACACCACCGATGTGGAACGTTCGCATCGTCAGCTGCGTGCCCGGCTCACCGATCGACTGCGCGGCGATGATACCCACCGCCATACCGCCTTCGATGATCGCGCCTCGCGCCAGGTCCATCCCGTAGCAGTTCGCGCAAACACCGACCGAAGCCTCGCAGGTGAGCGGCGATCGCACGCGCACCTTGTCATAGCCCATCGACTCGATGCGTCGGGCAATGTCTTCGGTGATGAGCTGGTTTTCCTTGACGATCACCTCGTCGGTGACGATGTCGACAATCGAGTCGCGCGCCACTCGGCCGCGGATCGCCTGCGAGAGCGACACCTCGAGGGTCTCGCCCTTGTAGACGGCCGACTTCGAAACGCCATTCAGCGTTCCGCATTCGTCATGCGCGACGACGACGTTCTGCGCGACGTCGGCGAGCTTTCGCGTGAGGTAACCGGAGTCGGCGGTCTTGAGCGCCGTGTCGGCCAGACCCTTTCGCGCGCCGTGCGTCGAGGAGAAGTACTCGAGCACGTGCAGACCCTCGCGGAAGTTCGCGCGGATCGGCGTCTCGATGATCTG
>CAZQZX010000018.1:0-44405 GCA_964597885.1 uncultured Planctomycetota bacterium | reverse complement strand
TGCCCGTCCACCGCGGCCTCGACCGCGCCGTCACCACCGAGATCACGGTGACGAGCGAACCGCGTCAGACCCTCGACCTCGAGCTCCCGCCGCGGTAGTCGGATCGCGGCTCGGTTCGCAAGATCGACCCGCCGCACCAAGACGCGTCTGGGGTCGAAGCGCGCCGCGGTGTACACTGGTCGCCGTCCCCTGTTCCCCGGTGATGAGCTTCCCGTGTCCGACGAAACCCAGAAGGACGTGACCCGGATCCTGCACGCGGCGCGCGACGACAGCGACGCCCGCCGCGAGCTGCTGCCTCTCGTCTACGACCAGCTCCGCTCGATCGCGCAGAACCGGCTGGCCCGCGAGCGTGCCGGGCACACGCTGCAGGCGACGGCGCTCGTGAACGAAGCGTACCTGCGCATGGTCGGCGACGTGCGGCTCGAATGGAGCGAGCGCAGCCAGTTCTACATCGCGGCGTCCGAGGCGATGCGCCGCATCCTCGTCGACCATGCCCGCAAGCGCGCGAGCCAGAAGCGCCAGCAGGATCGCCCGCGCGTCTCTCTCGACGTCGCGGATCTGTCCGTCGACTACGATCCGGACCGCGTCCTCGATCTCGACGAAGCCATCGCTCGGCTCGAGAAACAGGACGAGCGCACCGCCAGCGTCGTCCGGCTACGGTTCTACGCGGGGCTCAGCGTCGAGGAGACGGCGCAGGCGCTCGACGTATCCGAGCGGACCGTCATGCGCGAGTGGTCCTACGCACGCGCGTGGCTCTTCGATGCGCTGGACGGGGAGGCCTCCGACGGAGGCGAATCGGGCGCGGCGGGTCGCTAGCGCTACCCTCGCGAGCCGACCTTCGACGGCTTCTTCCGACGGCTTCCGAGGAACGGGAGCTTCAATCCACGGCCGCCGACGCGGACCGGCGGATCTTCCGCGTAGATCCGCTCGACGCCGTTCATGACGATGCCGATGACGGGGATGCCGGCCACCTCCAGGCGATCGATCGCACGGCGCACGCCCGAGGCGCGGGTGTGTCCGGCGCGCAGCACGAGGACGGCGCCGTCGACGCGGTCGGTCAGCGCGATCGCCGCCGACGTCACGAGGATCGGCGGAGCGTCGACGACCACGGGCTCGGTCGCCTCGTTCAAGCGCTCGCGAATCGACGCCGAGTCGGCTTCGCCGGACAGGATCTCGACGTTCTCGTGAGCCGACGCGACGGATCCCGAAGGATCGCCGCCGGACGCGTCGACGAGCGTCACGCCCCCCTCGCGTCGCGCGAGCGCCGTCGCGAGGCGCGCCGCAGTCAGCGTCACGCCCTCCACCGGGAACGCGCTCGTCACGAGGATCCGGGGAGCGCCGTTCGCACCGAGCGCACGCGCCACACCGCTCGCGATCACGCGAATCGGTTCGTCCACTCGCGGATCGTCTCCGTGCGGCTCCACGCCCCTGGCGAACGGGATCTCGCCGATCACCGACCGGCTCGTACGCAAGCGAACCTCACGCGCGCTGCGCAGGCGCGAGTCGAGCAGCGTCCACCCGACGACCAGGAACGTGAAGAGCGTCCCGGTGACGATGGCGAGCCCGATCGCGACGAGGCGACGGTTGGAGTGCACCGGGAACGTCGGCTTCTTCGCGTCGGTCAGGACCAGGAAGTCCGGGTCCTCGAGGCGCTGCAGGGCGGACGCTTCCGCGAGCATCACGCCGAGATCGTTCCGCTCCTTGGTGAGCACCGACGACGCTCGCTTCAGTTTCACGAACTCGCGCTGCGCGACCGGGAGACGGTCGACGCGACCGCGAAGTCCTTCGAGACGCGTCTCGAGCATCGAGATCCGATCGTCGATCGCGGCGCGCTTCAGTCGCAGGTCGAACGAGCGCAGCAGCATCTCGTTCAGCAGGTTCTCGGCCGGGGTCTGGCGTACCGCCTGGCTCGCGATGACCTCGTCGAGCTGCTCGAGCTCGACGCGCATCGCCTCGACCTCGGTGCCTTCCTCGACGCGCGCGAGCACCTCGTCGAGCGCCGCCCGAGCCGTCTCGAGCTCACCCTCCGAGATGACGCCCTCTTCGCGCAGCTCCTTCATCCGCTCGTAGTCGCGCGAGAGCTTGTCGACCTTCACGCGATCTTCGCGGAGGCGGCGTTCCTCGTCGATACGGTCCGAGAGGCGCTCGGCCCGCATGCGCGCGGTCGCGGCGCTCTCGGCATCCTGCGGCGCTTCGGTCTCGTCCTTCACCTGCCGCTGCAGCTCACCCAGGATGCCGCGAACGTCCCCGATCTGCAGGTCGAGCGAAACGCGCTCGATGCGCGCGTCCTCGAGCTGGGTGTCGACGGTGCGGTAGTCCTTCAGAGCCGATCGCGCCTCGAGATCGAGGTCGACCGTGTCGTGCTCGAGCTGCAGCGCGGCGAGCTTGCCGTCGACGTCCTCGAGCCGAGCCTCGACGCCCGCGAGCTCGCTCGACACGTTCTCGACGTAGCCGGTGGCCAGCTCCTTGCGGAACTCGATGGTGCTCTCGAGGAAGACGTCCCGGACCGTGTTCGCGATCTCGGCCACGCCCTCCTGATCGCCCCAGGTCGTCCGGATGAACATCAGCGCCGTGTCGCGCTGGATCTTCACCGAGATCGACGAGGCGAACGTTCGCGGGTTGCACAGGAGCTCCAGCCGCTCCCGAGCGATCTTGAGGTTCGTCGGCAGCTTCACCATGTGGAGCTGCGTCGACATCGACGGCGTCGGCAGGAGCTCCGAGCCCGACTCGGAATCGTCCTCGTCGCCGCGTACGAACATCAGCGACGTCTCGGCTTCGAAGACGCGCTTGCCGAGCTTGATCGCACCGAACAGGCTCACCGCGATACAGGCCGCGTAGCCGATCGCGAGGATCCAGCGGCGGCGCCACAGGTCGAGCATCGCCGTTCGGGGATCGAACGGGAGCGGAGGTTCCCCCGACTCCGGCGTGGTCGCGCCGAAGTGCATCGCACCCGCGTCGCCCGGAAGACCGGGGTGCCGCGGATCGGGATACCGACCTGTGTTGTTATCTCGCATGGATTCGAAGGACGGACAGCTGCTTGATTCGCGTCGGGAGCGCTCGCTCCACGCGGGCGACGAAGGCTCGTCGCTCCTCGCGGTCGAGCCCCGTCATCGCATAGACCAGCCAGAACACGAGCGCTCCGCAAGCCTCGAGGGCGCCCACGCCGAAGAGCGTTTCGGGCGTCCACACTCGCAGCACCATCGTGAGCCCGAGCACGAGCGCGATCGAAGGCAGGAGCGACGGCAGGAGCGTGCGGCGGTAGAACGCGATCGGTCGGACGCCGTGGATCGCGCCGGCCTTGCGCTGCAGGAAGCCGAGGTGGACGATGAGGGTCGCGGCGAACGTCGCCATCGCCGTGCCGCGGATGCCGAGCGCCGGCGTGATCGCAACCGTGAGGCCCACGTTCAGCACCTGCTGCGTACACAGAGCGCCGGCGAGGAACCGATGAGCCGTTCCCATGCCGAGCACGTTGATCGTGTTGCCGTGGATGACCTCGAGCACCATCGCGAGCGCGAGCCACTGCAGCGCCGCGGCCGCGAGTCGATACTCGGGTCCGGTCCACGCCACGATGAGCGCGTCCGCGAGGATCGCGAGCCCAAGCAGAAGCGGCATCGCGAACGCGACCGAGTGCTTCGTTCCCGTCTGCCACACGCGACGGATGCGATCGGACTCGCCCGCGCCGTGAAGCTCGGCGAGCACCGGCGTCAGCGCGCGCGCCGCCTGGATGCAGAACAGGTACGCGTTGGTCGCGAGCCCGAGCGCGATCGAGTAGACCGCGACGAGCTCCAGGTTCAGCATGGACTGGATGAGCACCGAGTCGATGCGCGTGCCCACGAGCGCCGCGATCTGGAAGATCATGAAGAACATCGAGTGCGTGAACACGTGGCGGATCAGCGAAAGATCGAACCACCGCGGATGCAGACGCACCTCCGGCAGGGTCGCGCGCGCGTGCGCGAGCATGGCGCCGGTCGAGAGGATGCCGAGGCCGAGGTTGATCGCCGCGAGCACGCGGATGTCCGGGAAGCGGCCGAGCAGCACGAGCACCGAGCCGAAATACAGCATGAGCGCGACGGTGCGGTACACGTTCGCGATGTTCGCCTTCTGGAATCCGACGAGCACACCCTGGAACGCGCCGAGCGGAAGGCAGAGCGCGGAGCGGGTCGCGAGCAGGAACAACGCGGCCCGGGCCGACGTGCGGCGGGCTTCGGGGATGTCGAAAAGCTGGTTGAAGAACAGGAGGCTCAGCGTCGCGAGCAGAAACAGCACCGTCCCGAGCCCGGCGTACGTCCAGAAGATCGTGCCCACCAGGGCCCGCACGCCGTCGCGATCTCCGCGTCCGCGCGCGTCCGCCACGAACTTCACGACCGCGATCCCGAGCCCGAGATCCACGAGCGCCAGAAGCCCGACCCAGGCCGAGACCAGCGCCCACAGCCCGTACGCCTGCTTGCCGACCGTTTCGAGGATGAAGGGCGTCAGCACGAGCAGCGTCGCGATCTCCACGAAATTCCGGCCGTAGCAGGAAATCGTGTTCAGAAGGATCCGGCGGAGCCCGGGCCCGGAGGCGGGGCGGACGGAATCCTGGGATCGGACCGGTGAGTCGCTCATTGAGGGCGTGACGTAAGAAGCTGTCTGGAAGGACTTTATATCCGCGCCGGGAAGCGCGGAGTGCGGGCGGAAATTGCCCGCTTAAAGATACCCCATGCAGCCGTCCCCGCAAGGCGATTCCCCGGCGGGAACCGCATTCCGCGCAAGGGCTTGGGGCGGTTTTTCCCGGGAGAGATCTCCGGGTGGAGGGCCCGTTTTTCCGATGAGAATTCGACCGGGAGACAGGCTCCCGGAACGCGTTCCAGGGTGTCATCGGGGACCAAGATGAGGATCCTGATCGTTTCGAATCTGTTCCCGCCGGAATGGCTCGGCGGATACGAGCTCCTGTGCGAGGACGTCGCGCTCGAGCTCCAGCGACGCGGGCACGAGGTCACCGTGCTGACCACCCCGCCCGCGACCGGCCCCGGCCCCATCGGCACGCCGCCGCGAACCGACGGGATCGAGGTGCTGCGCGACCTCGAGCTCTACCTGCCGTTCGATCGCGCCGCCGGCCGACTGCAGCGCCGCCGCTTCCGCCGCACGCAGTCGCACAACCACGCCGTCACCCGACGCACCCTCGTGTCGGTTCGACCCGACGTCGTGTTCCTCTGGAGCCAGCTGCGCCTGACGCTCGGCCCGGCCAAGGCGGCCGAGGACAGCGGCTGCCCCTGCGTCTACACGTTCAACGATCCGTCGATCTCGGGCTACCGGCCGAACGCCCTGCGTCCGACGCCGCGCGCCGCCGTCGGCTACCTGATCGATCGTTTCCTCATCCCGCGAATCACGACCGCGAACCTGCGCCTCGAGCGCACGACGTGCATTAGCGAGTGCCTCAAGCGCAATCTGCTTGCCGACGGCATGTCGCTCGAGAGCTCGGATGTCATCTACACCGGGATCCCCGTCGACCGCTTCCCCGTGAAGGAGAAGCCGGGCGCGATCGGCACTCCGCTATCGCTTCTCTACGTCGGGCAGCTTCATCCGTACAAGGGAGTGCATACGCTCTGCAACGCCGCGCACCTGGTGGCCGCGCGTCGTGGCGAAGAGAGCGTTCGCGTGTCGATCGTGGGCGACGGACCTCTCGAGTATCGCAACCGATTGCGCGAGATCGCCGAGAACGGGCCGGCGCAGATCGAGCTCGTAGGACGGGTCCCGCGCGAGCGCGTCAGCGACTACTACCGCAATCACGACGTTCTCGCGTTTCCGTCGATCTGGGACGAGCCGTTCGGGCTCACGCATCTCGAGGCAATGGCCTCGGGAACGACCGTCCTCTCGACGATCGGCGGTGGCCAGGGCGAGTTCCTGAAGGACGGCGAGAACTGCCTCGTCTTCGCGAAAGAGGACGAAGGGGAGCTGGCGCGGGCGATCCTGCGATTGCTCGACGAACCGGAGCTCTCGGAGACGCTCGCGGAGGAAGCGAGGGATCTCGTCGTGCGGCAGTTCGACATCCCGCGCTACGTCGACGAGCTCGAGCCGCTGCTCACCGGCACCGGGTCGGCGGAAGCCGTCGCACAGCCCGCAGCGACGACGTAGAGGCTCGCCGCCGGCGGCTCGTCGAGCGCCCGCTGGACCCGCGCGTTGCACAGGAGCAGGCACGAGAGCGCGATGACCTCGGCCGCTTCCTCGAAGCACGGGAAGATCGTGTCCGGCGTTCCACGCGACCACGTGAAGCCCTGGATCACCTCCAGGACGAGGATCGACGGCACCGCGAGGAGCGCCGCCCCGAGAATCGCACGGGTCAGCCGCCTGGACGAAGGCGCACCCGGCATCCGACGGATCGCCGCGAGCATCTCGCGGGTCACGAATCCGAGCACCAGGAGCGCGACCGGGCCGTACACGAGCACCCACGAAAAGCCGCGCTTCTCGACTCCGGTGTCGTCGAGGAGCCCCGTCGCCGACTCGAGATGCACGCCGATCCGCTCGTGGATCCCCACGGCCTCGTCCGCCGACAGGCCCACGCATCCGACCGCGACGAGGAGGAAGAACGCGGACGCGAGGCGCCGGCTTCCGCCCTGCCCTGCCGTCTCGGCCATCGGTACGAAGGACAGTCCGACGAGCAGGAACATCACGCTCTGGAACCAGGTCGCGAGGTTCTTCTCGGCGCGAAGATCGACCTTGTAGAGCATCCACTCGAGCTTCGTCGTGGGCTCACCGAAGGCGAAGGCCACGAACGTACCGGCGATGAACACGGCAGCGAGCGGAAGGAACAGACGGCATATGAGGACGAGGAGTCGGCTGGTGCTGATGGCGGGCCTCGCGGGTTCTCAGGAGCTGGGCAGCGGTGGATGAGATCGGGGCGCGAGCCGAAGGGACGCGCGCGGAGGGGGTACCGGTAAGACTATCCCGGGATGAGGCCGCGGGCAAACGGGTGCGACGTGCGGCCGGGAACGCGCTGGACTTTCGGTCCTGTCGGGGTACTCTTCCGCGGCCTTTCTCTCGCCGCACGGCCCCCGCCGTGTCCGAACCTGCCGGATCCCTCCCGAGTGCGAGAGTCACGAAGGCCTCCTGACCGATTCGCCCGGGCCGCTCTGACACGGCTCGAGCAGAGGAGCCATCGCGTGAAGACGCTTCCCACCCCGCCCCCGTCGGCCTCGCATGTTTCGTCCGCCGCGCACGTACCGTCGGCCGAGTCGGCCTCCGACATGGAGACCGTGACCTGTCCCCTGTGCCAGTCGAGCCGATACCAGGCGTGGCTCGAAGCCCCGGATCTGAAGGCTCCCGGCAGCACGTACACGATCGTGCGCTGCGACGATTGCGGCTTCCGATTCACCAATCCGCGGCCGACCTACGAGGCCATCGCCGAGCACTACGGCGCCTCCTACTACTCGTACCGACCGACGCGCCGACGCGAGCGACCGCAGGATCAGTGGAACGGGCAGCGATTCCTCGATATCGGATGCGGGTCCGGCGACTACATGATCCGGATGCGCAACCGCGGCTACGACGTCAGCGGAATCGAGCTCGACCCGACGGTGGTCGAAGCGGCCTGCGAACGCGGCCTCGACGTTCGATGCGCGTCGCGCGAAGGTCTGCCGTTCGACGACGAATCGTTCGATCACATCCGCACGAACCACGTCCTCGAGCACATTCACGATGTCCACGATCTGCTCGATGAGATCCACCGGTGTCTGAAGCCGGGAGGGCTCTACGAGCTCGCCGTCCCCAACATCGACTCGTTCGACGCGCGCCTGTTCGGCAAGTGGTGGCGCGCGATCGACACGCCGCGTCACCTGTATCACTTCACGCCGGAATCGCTCGAGCGATTGCTCCTGGCCCACCACTTCGAGGCGATCGACTGGGTCACGGTCGACCGCCGGCTGATCACGCCGCAGCTCGACTACCTGAAGGGATGCGGCACATCGCTTCGGGCTTCGCTTCGCGTGCACACGAAGCCGGGCGTCCTTCGCACCGCCGGGGCGTCGATCGCGACGGCCTTCCGGGTCGTGCGCTACGCCCTCCACCGAGCGCGCCGCGAGGACGGCGCGAACATCTACGTCCTCGCCCGAAAGCCGCTTTCCTGAGACCGAGCGCCGCGTTCCCATGACCGACCGTACCCAAGGCGAGTGCGATCGCCCCGCGAAGAGGCGTGTCCTCATCGTCGCGTGGTACGTCTCGGCCGAGCACCGCCGCTGGCTCGGTGAGCATCTCGATCCCGAGCGCTACGAGTGCGAGTACCTCGGATCGCCGTTTCGCGTCTCGATCCGCAATCGTCGCACCGGCCCCCTGAAGTGGGCGATCCTGCTGCTGCTCGCCATCCGCGCGCGAATCGCGCTCGCCCGCGGGCAGCACGACCTCGTCGTCACGGCCTTTCCGCAGCTCGCCGCGCTCGTCGGCCTGATGCAGCGTCTGACGCTCGAGCGCACCCCGCACGTCGCCTGGTACTTCAACTGCGGCCACCGCTATCGCGGCCTTCGGCGTGCCGTCTCCCGGTTCGCGCTGGGTCGCGTGCAGCGCTTCGTCGTGTACACCAAGGCCGAGCGGGATGCGTACGCACGCACCTTCGGGCGCTCCCCGGATTGCTTCCGCTTCACGCATCTCACCGGCGCGGACCTCGATCCCGATGCCTACGCCGGTAGCGTCGAGGACCTCGGCATCGAAGGCCCGTACGCCGCATCGGTCGGGAGCTCCGGCCGCGACTTCGAGACGCTCTTCCGGGCCGTCGAGTCCACCGGGACGCCGACCGTCGTGGTCACCCATCCCTACGCACTCGAAGGCTGCGACGTCCCCGAGGACGTCACGGTGCTGACGAGCATCCCGCAGGAGGACTACCTGCGCGTGGTCGCCGGCGCCGAGCTGCTCGTGCTCACCGTCGACAACCGCGAGACCGCTTCGGGACAGATGTCGCTCATCCAGGGGATGGCGCTCGAGACGCCGGTCGTCGCCACGCGATGCATCGGCACCGAGGACTACATCGAGGACGGCGAGACGGGACGCTTCGTCGAGATGGGCGACGCCTCGGACCTCGCGCGCGTCCTCGAAGAGCTCCGCTCCGATCCCGAAGAGACCCGTCGCCTCGCGACCCGCGGAAGGCAGTTCGCCGAAGAGCACTTCCGCGATCGTGCGTCCTCGCGCCTTCTCGACGAGCTTGCCGGCGAGATCCTCGCCGCCGAGACCGCGGTGATTGCCCGATGAAGGAGCTCGTCTTCTTCACCGGAAGCGCGCTCGTGGTGCCGCTCGGCGTCGTCGCCGGATCGATGTCGCGGCTGGTCCGCACCGCCCTCTTCTTCGGTGTCATCCTCGGAACGACGGTCACCGAGCGCCTCGACATCAACCTGATCAGCCGCGAATGGTACCGAGGCACGACGCGAGGCTTCGAGGTCTCGTTCGTGGACCTCCTCGTCTGGATGCTTCTCGGGAGCGCGCTCGTCTCGCGCCTGAGCCGCCGACGCGCCATACGCTGGCCCGCCGCGCTGATGCCGCTGCTCGCCTACTTCGGATACTGCCTGATGAGCCTCGGGTATTGCGAGCCGAAGCTCTTCGGCGCGTTCGAGGTGATGAAGATCGGGCGCAGCATCCTCGTGTTCCTCGCCGTGTTCCTGTTCGTGGAGAGCCGGCGGGAGCTCCGTCTGCTGCTGATCGCACTCGCCTGCACGATGGGGATCGAAGGCTTCTCGGCGCTGAAGGAGCGATACATGCTCGGCGTTCACCGCGTGCGCGGAACGCTCGCCCACCCGAACAGCCTCTCGATGTTCTGCTGCATGGTCGCTCCCATCCTCACCGCGGCGCTGATGTCGACGGAGCGAGTGCGCGTGCGGATCCTGCTGACCGGTGGTTTGCTTCTCGCCGTCGGCTGCGTCGTGCTCACCATTTCGCGAACCGGGTTCGTGACGCTCGGGCTCGTCCTGTTCGGGACGGTCGCCGCGTGCACTGCCGGTCGGCTGTCGCTCCGGCATGTCGCGATCGGCGTCGTCGTGCTCGTGGCTTCGGCCGGTGTCGCCTGGAAGTCGTGGGACACGCTCAAGGAACGATTCGGCGAGAGCAGCCTCGCCGACGAGTATTTCGGCGAAGTCACCGAGGGTCGAGGCGTGTACCTGCGCCTCGCGAAGAACATCGTCGCGGACCATCCCCTCGGCATCGGCCTCAACAACTGGTCGTACGCGGTCAGCAACACGTACGGTCCGGCCATCGGCATGCACTACGTGCCCTACAGCGGAACCGAGGATTCGCCCGACCAGGAGATCCCTTACGCGAGTGGACTCGACGCCGCGCAGGCCGCCCCGGCGCACAACCTGATGGCGCTCACCGTCGGCGAGCTCGGCTGGCCGGGCGCGATGCTCCTCATGCTGATCTGGATCCGATCCCTCATGGTCGGCGCGGCGTTCCTCCTGCGGCGCTCCCCCGACATCGTCTCCCGCTTCGGGCTCGGCGCCTTCTTCGGAATCCTCGCCGCGATCCTCCAGAGCGTCACCGAGTGGGAGCTCCGCCAGACGCAGATCCTGTTCCTGTACAACGTGGTGCTCGGAGGCCTCGTCGCCGCGGCCGTCATCTGGCGACAGGAGAAGCACGCGCGCAGTCGCGCGATGCGAGCCCGGCGGATCGCGCCGGCCGCGCCTCCGGCCACCGTCACGGCGCCGGCGTCGCTCACCTGAGCGCCCGAGGCGGTTACTCCACGACGAGAACGACCGCGTTCGTCGTACTGGCTCGGCGAGGACTCGTGGAGCCCGGGTCGAGGATCACCCCCTGGAACGTGACGCGAGCGCCGACGGGAAGGTGCACGGGATCCCCCGCGTCGAGCCACAGGAACAGCGCCGGCGCGAGATCCGGCGGGGAGGTCGGCGTTCCGAAGTACATGTTCTCGCCCGCAACGACTTTCCCGGTGTTGTTCCAGACAGCCACCGGCGACGCGCTCGCCCCCAGGAAGGGGAAGCAGGTCGTCCCGATCTGCTGGGGAAGCGGCGATTCCGAGTCGAACGTCGCAAGCCCGGGGTTCGCGTGAATCACGTAGCGTCCCGAGCCGCCGGACGGAGGTGGAAGGATCAAGCCGTAGAGCCTCTCGCCTTGCTCGACCACCGAGGCGTAGCCTTCCTCGCTGGCCTGGCCGTTCAGGAACAGGACGTCGACCGTCTCTTCCTCATCGGAGACCGTCCCGTCGAGGCAAGTCGTCAGGTTGTAGAGGTAGGCCGCTCCCGTCACGCGGACGAACGGGCTGTCTTCGCGCTCCGATGACGCGGCCAGGATCGGACCGTCGATCGAGAGCCGCTGTCCGAACGCCTCGTCCACGTTGTTCGCGTCCCCCGTGTCGACGACGCGAAAGAGCTCCCACGACTCGTCGACCAGCCGATACAGGAGGCACTTCCCGTATCGCTCCTGCAAGTCGTCGAAGATCGAGATCGCGAGGAGATCCGAGTCGAGGGCCAAGCTCCAGCCGAAGCGCTCGCCCGGCAGCGGAAGACAGCTCGTGATTCTCTGCCACTCGGACCAACCGCTGCCTTCGCGCCGGAACACCTAGACCGCTCCCGTCGTGTCGCCGTCGATGTCGGCAAACGGCGCCGAGGCGACGAGCCAATCGCCACTGACGGCCACCGAGTGTCCGAGCCGGTGGTTGTTCGCGATGTCGCTCACGAAGAGCTTCTGTTCTTCGACCCAGCCCATGCCGTCGAATTGCAGAACGTGGACCGCGCCGCCGTTCACCTCCGCCTCGTCGTCGGCATCCGCGCCCACGATGAGTGTGTTCTCGTCCGCGAGGGCCACGGAGCGCCCGAACCGCTCACCGCCGATGAACTGTCGTTCCTGCACCCAATCCGCACCGTCCCATCGGAAGACATACGCGGTATCGAGGAGCGTACCGACGGCGAGGACGTCGCCCATAAGCGCCGCGCTGTTCCCGAAGGTCTCGTCGACCGGGCGGACGCCCTCGGGCTGGACCTGCGACTCGTACTGCCAGTTTCCGTCGATCTCTCGATACACGAACACCGTGCCGCTCCGGAGGGCTCCGGCGTCGGTCCGCGGAGCCGTCACGATGAGCGTATCCTCGCTGCTCGCGAAGTCGTCACCGAACCAGGCGATGTCGTCGAGACCCGGCGGATAGGGAAGGATCCCTCGCTCTTCCCAGGTGTAGCCCTGACGGCCGTACACATAGACGGTGCCCGAGTACGAGCCTGGCCCGCTCTGGAAGGGTGCGCTGAGAAACAGCCAATCGCCATGGAGCTCCGGGGTGCCGAAGGCCTGCCCCTCGGTCGGATTGGGCGGCAGCAGCTTCTCCCAGACGCGCAGCTCTTCGGCGCAGTCGCTCACTCCCCCGGGAAGGATCTCGGCGATCTGCTCGACCTCCTGATCCGAGAGGGCTCGATTCCAGATCGCGACCTCGTCGAGGGTGCCCTTGAGGTAGTGGTCGTTGCCCGGGAAGCTCGACCCGAAATACACGGGCTCGGTCTGCGGCTCGATCTCCGAGGCGAAGTCGCACTCGCCGATGAACCGACCGTCGACGTACATCCGGATTCGCCGCGCGTCGAAGTCGTACACCGAAGCGATGTGGAAGTACACGCCGTCCCGGAGGCGGATGGGCTCGCGGCAATCGATTCGACTGCCACCGACGCCTCGCAGCGACAGCGTCATGCGACTGTCGCCCACCCACAGGCCGTAAGGCTCGTCGTCGTCGTCGTCAAAGCCCGACGTCACGAGCGGGTTTCGGTCCCCGAAGAGAAGCTCGTCCGGGCTGATGAAGGCCGAGATCGTGAGCGATCGCTCGAGCTGCGGCAGCACGTCGATCCGAATGTGCTCGTCCATCGCACCCTCGAATCGAGCGCCCTGGCCTCGCAGCCCGGGGACCCACGTGAGGCCCCCCGAGACCACGCCGTGATAGCCATTCCCCGAGGAGTCCTCCGCGTTGCCGTCGAGGCGATAGTACGCGAGGAGTCCGTCCGTCAGGTCGGCGCCGAAACCCGGCCGGGGCAACGTAACGAGCGCGGCGACCACGACCACGCAGAATAGACAGACTCGCCGTTCGATTGCAGTCATGATGATCTCCTCGAGTAGGAACCCCAGTCTAAATCACCGGGATTCGCTCGTGTACATCGAGTCGAGGAAAAGACCGGAAGATCACCGGACCTCGTGCTGCCCGCCGTACTCGTTCGTCGGGTCGCGATACATCGTGTGGAGATGGGCGAGTGGGTTGCCGCCGAGGTCCTGGCAGGCGTACTCGATGATGAGCGACGGGCCCTGGATCGCGAACGAGACGTCGGACTTCGCCGCGGCCGGGCCGCGCCATGCGAAGTGCATGCGATCGATCTCGGCGCGCAGGGCCTTCATGCGCTTGTCGGCGGCGTCCTTCGGGAGGTCGCGCACCCAGTTCGCGACGAGGGCCATCAGGTGCTCGCGCTGGGCTTCCGTGAGCGACGAGCACGCGAGTCCCTCGACGGGGATCGTGCGGCCGTCCATGCCCGGGCCCGAGCTCAGCTGACCGCGGCGCGCGCCGACGATGGCGAGCTTGCGCTGCTCGTCCGAGAGGCTCTCCAGCAAACGGAAACCGCCCTCGGTCTCGGCGGCGAGGGGACGGACTTCGTCGGCTGATTCGCCGAGCCGGAAAGCTTCGGGCTGGGTACCGATGAAGCTCGGCGACAGCGTGAGGTCGTCGGCTCGAAGCGCGACGTTCACTCCGACGTGATGCCCGTCGAGCTGGAGCGCCCACGGTTCGGTCGCACTCGGCTGCCCGAACACGACGATCGCGAAGTTCTCGGTGCCGAAGCCCGGCTGCGGTCGGCCGCCGCGCAGCAGCTGATCGTCCGCGATCATGATCCGGCACATCTTGCGGTAGCCCTGCTCGCTCAGCACCGCCGCCAGGAGATCGCACGCCGCGCGCACCTGGGCTTCGTCGAGATCGCCGAGCCGGATCCCGCCGGCCTGGCGCGAGGCCGGGAGGTTCGTCCACATCCGGCGCTCGGGGCTCGTCAGCGGATGCATCGCGCGCGCTCGCTGCTCCTCGGTGAGCGACGCCAGGAATCCCGTCGCGGCCTTCGCCCGGCCCGCCGCCGTCGCCTCGCCCTTCGCGGGGGAGTGCGTCCCCACCACACGGCTCGCCATCGAGACGTAGGCCGAGCCCGGCTGGGCGACCGCGTCCGGGGGCGGGAATCCGATCATTCCGGTGAGAACGGCGGCGAGGAACGCGAGCTTCTGCATGGGGGCTCCTGGGGGCTTTTCCGGCTTCTCCAGGCCCGATGCTGCCGATCCCCGCCCCTTCCGTCAAGGGCCCCTTGCCCCTGGCCGGCCCGCGCACCCGTTTTTCTTGACGCATCGCCGCCCCGGAATCCGTCGGGCTCGTGCCGGGACAGATGACACGCACGCCAGTCCGCCCGAATGCCCCGGCCTCGGGGTAGATCGATCAGAAGAAGGCAAGGAGACTCGATATGCACGACGCGCGAACGAAGTTCACGCAGGGTTTGGGAATCGCGGCAGCCCTTCTCGGGCTTCTGCTGTCGATCCAGGGCGCGTACGCTCAGGGCCGGATCTACGAGACCGCCGGCGACTTCCAGAGCGGCATCATCATCAGCCTGAACGACGACGGGGATCGTCTGCTCCTGGCCGACGAGGGCACGCCCCTCCCCTTCGTCTACGTGCCGACCACCGGCGGGTCGATCCTGCGCCTGGACGCGGCGACGGGCGACGTGCTCGGCGAGTACTCGAGCGCCCCGGACACCATGAACCAGGAGCCGTTTCGCTGTGCCGTCGACCTCCTCGGGAACCTGTGGGCCGCGAACTGGTACGAGAAGACCGACGACTGCGGTGGCGTCACCGTAGGGGCGACCCTCGTGCGAGTCGGCGTCGTGGTCGGGGGCACGAGAACAGACGCGACCGGCGCTCCCGATCCGAACGGCGAGTACCTGAAGCCTCCGTTCCTGTACAACACCTGCATCGACCGTGACGGCGACGGCCTCATCCGGACCTCGCGCGGGCTCGGCGATCGCCTGCCGTGGTCGAATGCCGGCCAGGCGGACACGTGCGGCGGCGTCTCGACCTGCGAGGACGAGGCCATCCTCAATTTCGTCCGCGTCGAGCTGGAAGAGATTCCCGAGATGCTCGCCGTCGACGGGAACAACGACCTGTGGGTCGGTGGCAGCCTCATCGACTTCACGGGACGTTTCGATACCGTGCTCCAGAAGGTCAGCGGCGTCCTCGGCATCCCGATTCCGGGGCAGCGCTTCGAAGCCGATTGCGGTGGGGCGGACGCGATCGTGTCCGGCACGGGAGAGCTCATCAGCACCTCCGGTGACAACTTCGGAGCCCTTGCGTTCGGTGGGAGCGATGAAGACCCGATGTGCATCGACCGAGCCCGCTCGAGAACCGTCGCGATCGATCCGACCACCGGGTACACCTGGCAGGCCAACCCGGACGATTTCGGCCTCGAAGGCTTCGACGAGACCGGCCATTCCATCGGATCCATCGAGCTCAACGGCCAGCCGCGCGACTTCACGATCGACGCGAACGGCGACTTCTGGGTTTCGAGCTCGCAGAAGGGATTCCCCAACTTCCAGCGATGGATCCCCGATCCGAACAACCCCGGCGAGTACCTCCTGCACTGGCAGTTCGAGTACCGATCCACGGTCCTCTCCATCGACGACGTAGGAAAGATCTGGATCGGCAACGAGTTCATCGAAGAGATCATCCGCATCGATCCGAACGCCGGACCGACCCCGATCGCCGGACTTCCGCCGCGCGGTGAGATCGACCTGACGATCCCGCTTCCCACGAGCGTGAACGTCGCGGGCTACGGCGACGGCACCGGATTCACGGTTCTCGCCAACACCGTCGACGAAGGCCGGTGGAACGCCGTGCACGACAGCGAACAGGAAGGCACGCCCTGGGGGACGCTCATCTGGAACGGCATCGAGCCGAAGGGCACGTTCCTCGAGGTCAAGGTGCGCGCCAGCGACAACGAAGCGGCCCTCGCCAGTGAAGAGTTCCGCATCGTCGAGAACGGCGTGAGCTTCAACGACGTCGCGGGACGCTACGCCGAGATCCAGGTGCGGTTCGTGCGAACGCCCGACGCCCGCGGCGAATCGCCGATCCTCGAGAGCATCCAGATCGAGCCGGCCGAGTGCCACCTGCTGGTCGCCGAGGGACCGGGCGACGACACGTACCGGTTCGGCGGCAACTCGCACACGTTCTCGACGCGGCTCGAGACCATCTACCGAGCGTATCCGGTTCTGATGGAGAGCATCCCGTCGATCACGCTCCACCTTCCGCGCCCCGAAGAGCTCACGAAGGGGAACACGCCCCTCGGCGCGAACTCGGGCGAGAAGCCGGCGCGCACGTTCTTCGTGCAAGTCGTCATGCACAACCCGCGCATCTTCCCGGGCAACCCCGAGCAGTCGACGCCCGGCATGAAGGTGAACGTCTGGCGCGACGGTCGCGTCACCACCACGAAGTACGGTGACCCCGACGGCAACATGGACCTCGAGATCGAAGTCCTCGGCATCGAGGACGGCATCATCGAGCTACGCGTACCGTTCACCGTCGGCGCCCCCTGATTCCAAACCGGGGGTCCGACGGAAACCGCTGGGGCAGATCGGATGTCGAGTTCCAAGAAGGCGGCCGTGCTCGCGAGTCGAGCGCGGCCGCCTTTGTCTCTGGTTTTGGCCACTCCCCCGTAACCTCTCCCGCCCATCGACATCCCAACACGGGTCGAGGAACGGATCCTCGGCTGAAGGAAGCCGAAACGAGCGACTGAGTAAGGAGTGGAACGATGGCCGAGACGCTGCTGGAGAAAACCCGGAGGATGATCCAGGATCTCGCGGACGGAAAGTTCGTGGAGGGAATGGAGGAGTTCTACGCCGACGACGCGGTGAACGAGGAGCCGGATGGCCGGCGCATCGAGGGCAAGACGGCCATCATCGCGAACGAGAAGAACGTCCTCGACAACGTGGCGGCCTACCACGGGATCGAGATCAAGGGCTTCGGCACCGGGTCCGACGACGGCGCCGGCAACGGGGTGACGTTTGCCGAGTACAAGCTGAGCGTCGACCTGAAGGACGGATCGAAGTTCAACCCGGATCAGGTCCAGGTAACGACCTGGAAGGACGGCAAGGCCTCCCACATCCGGTTCTACTACAACCCGGACTTCTAGGCTTGCGCGGCGAGGACCGAGCCAGGCCGCCGGCGAGTCTCGCCCGGCGGCCTGCCCGTCCGTCCTGTCCGAAGCAAACCCGTTGTTGTCACCGCACCCGCAGCACGACAGCGTTCGTCGCGCTGACGGCGCGAAGCCCCTGCGACGCCGGGTCGACCACGACACCCTGGAACGTCAGCACCGTGCCGAGCGGGAGGTCGGGATAGAGGAAGCTCGTCGTCGCCGGATCGGGGTCCGGCGTGGGGACGCCCTGATAGTGGCTCGCGCCGAGCTGGTTGGTCTTCCCGATGTTGTTCGCGACGAGGATCGGGGCCGCGCCGTCGCTCGTGAGCATTGGAAAGCACGTCGCGCCGATCTCGAACGGCAGCGGGGTCAGCGTTCCACCGAGCGGCGTCCCGAGGTTGGCGTGGAGCGCGAACTTGCCACTCCCTCCCGCGATCGGTCGCAGGAGCGTCACATCGACGAGATCTCCCTCGCTGATCTCGACCGTCCGGTCCGCGCCACCGGCCGAGCCCCCGAGGAAGAGCACGTTCGACACGAAGCCGTTCCCGGCGTTCACGGTGCCCTGCGCGCAACCGGCCCAGGAGATCCGGAGGCGATATGTCGAATCGAGCTCGATGAAGCTGTCGTCTCGATCCCAACCGGTCCAGCCGAACCCGAGCACGATGCCGGAGCCGAAATCGAACACCTCGATCGAGAAGGTCTCGGGGCCTTCGGCATAGACGATCGTCTCGACTCCGGCGACCGTCGTCTCGATGAGCTCGACGCTGAGGCCGCCGATCGCCGCGACATTGGCATCGAGCTGGGCCTGGAGTGCCGCGTCGTCGATCTCGATCGGGCCGATCACCGGCGCCGCGAGGGTCCCGAACTTCCTCCCCATTCCCCACAGACAGCAGTTGTAGCCGTCCCATCGCGTCCGAAATCCTTCGGATACGGATTCTCCGTTCGACATCATCGCGTCGAGCCCGGGGATCGTGAACACATCTCCCCATTCCTCGCCGCGCGGGGCCTGCTCGAGGGGATTCGAGAGCCAGGCCTCGATGGCGGGGTCGTAGGTGAGCGCGAACTCGCCGGATTCGAGGACGACCTGTCCGGACGCCGGAGCCTGGAGTAGCGCCAACAGCGTGAGGAGAAGCGTGAGAGCAAACCGCACGATCGCAGTCATGAATCGATCCCTTCCAGTCTCGGTGACGATATCGAGCAAGACAGGAGGCCTTTGCACCTCCACTGGAAGAGGTCACGCAGTTGGCGGCGGGACCGTGCAGAACTTTCTCTGAGACGCCCGGCTCGCCCCTAGGCCAGCGTAGCCGGATCCGGGCAGGTCCGGCGCGCCTCGCCCGCTCCGAGGGCGTCGATCGCGGCCATGTCGTCCGCATCCAGCTCGAACGAGAACAGATCGAGATTCCCGCGCATGCGCTTCTCGCTCGAGCTCTTCGGCAGCACCGTGCGGCCCTGCTGGAGGTGCCAGCGAAGGATCGCCTGACCGACGCCGACACCGTGCTTCTCCGCGATCTGCACGAGCACCGGATCCTCGAGCAGTCCGAAGGCACCGCTCGCGAACGGCGCGTACGCCGTCACGACGATCTCGTTCTCGCGGCAGAATTCTTCGAGGCGGGCATCCCGGCAGTACGGATGGACCTCGATCTGGTTCACCATCGGACGGACCCCCGGAACGTCTTCGATCAGGTGCTCGATATGTTGCACGGTGAAGTTCGAGACGCCGATCGCGCGGGCCGCGCCCTTCTCGTAGTACGAGACGAACTTTTCCCAGATGGTCTTTCGGGTGCGCCGCGCGAAGTCCGCGTCCTCGTTCTCGAACGGCCCCGGCCAGTGCATGAGCAGAAGATCCACGTACCCGACGCCGAGGTCGTCGAGGGTGCGCATCATGTCGTCGTCCACGCGCTGCCCGACGTCGGGAACCTTGTCGGCATCCCAGGTGCGCAGGTGCGAGATGTTCACGTGCGGCGGCGCCGCCGGGTGCGCGAGCTTGCTCGTGATGAAGACGTCCTCGCGCGTGAGGTCGCCGCTCGCGAGCCGCTGCCCGAGGATCGTTCCGAAGATCCGCTCGGTGCCGTACGCGTGCGCGCCGTCAAAGGCCCGGTATCCGCAATCAAGCCCGAGCGTCAGAGCCCGCCAAGCCTGCTCGGGAAGGAATCCCTGGAAGTCGCTACCCCCGACCCAATCCCCGAACGCGCATCCGAAGGCCACCGACGGTAGCTCGACCCCGTTCGCAAGCTTCACCGACTCGAGAGACTGCACCGCATCCGACATGGGATTCCTTTCTAGCGTTTCGTTTCGCTCGCGTCCGCATCCGCGCCAAGCGTACGCAGCTTCGGCGGGTTCTTGTCGTCGCTGATCGCTCGGATGAGGCCGGGCAGGTCCAGGGCCTCGATGTCGGCCGGTTTCCACCGCTTGGCGACCAGCTGTTCTTCGAGCTCGCGAAGGCGCGGGAGCAGCGGACGAGCCGCTCCGCCGTAGGTGCGAAGCGCGGCAAGGCAGCGCTTGACCCGATTGTTGAGGCCCCACCGGTCCGGATCGATGAGCGAGATGCAGACGGGCAGCCCCTCTTCGATGTGATGCTTGGCGAGGACTTCGAGACCGCTCAGGCGGATACCGTCGGCGAACATGATGCCGCTCGGTGCGGGCTCGGCGACGGCCTGGTAGATGGCGGGGAGGATCGGCTCGATCTCCGAGTACGAGAGGTTTCGGTAGACCGACTCGATGCTGCCGCGGGCCCGACCGTCTTCGTTCTGCAGGCCGGCGAGCACGGCCGCGTAGAGCGCCTGTCGATCCACCCCGTCGAGCGACTTGCCGAGCATGCCGTCGCGTCGGTTGAAGAGCGCGAAGCACAGGTAGCGCTGCTGCATGCCGCGCGGATCGCCGGGCACGTCGCGCTCGGCGAGCATCGACAGGAGGTCCGGCACCGCGGGGAACGCCTCGGCGCCGATCGCCGCCAGCGCGTCCGCGGCCTTGATACGCAGCCACAGATCCTCGGCGCGAAGCGTCTTGCGGAGCGCGCGGACCGCGGGCGCGCCGCGCTTCTTCAGCTGAGCGATCGCCTGGCACGCTCCGTAGCGCGTGAAGAGGTCGTCGGAGTCGAGCATGGCGATCAGCTTGCCGGTCGGATCGCCACCACGATTGGCGAGCTCCATCGCGGACCGCTCGCGCACCACCGGCGACCAGCTGCGCAGCCCCGCGATCACCTCCGAATTACTGCGCTCCGAGTACCGCGCGATCTTGTGCTTCGGGCTCCAGTCGCGCCCGTCGTCGAGCAGGCTCGTCGCCTCTTCGGCATCGACATGCGGCGCGTTGCTCTGCCGCCCGGTGAGGCCGAGCTTCCCGAGCGGAATCCCGTACGCGAGCAGATACGCTCCCGTGGAATCCCATCCCTTGTACTTGTCGGGCTTCTCCTCGGGCGCGCCCTGGTGGCGGAACGTTCCGTCATGCTGCCGCGCGAGGTCGTAGTACCAGCCGAACTCTTCCATCCACGCCCCGGTCGCCTGAGGACCCGAGAGCGACACGCCCGGCAGCGCCCAGAGCATGTTGAAGAAGTTGCCGGTGTGGCCGGTGTCTCGCGCCGCTCCGTGCGCGGCCACGCTCATCCGCGAGAAGTACTCGACGGCCTCGCCGTCACCGAGCGCGTTGAAAATGAGCGACGCGATGCCGTTCTTGCCGTTGTCGTCATGCGTCTCCATCCAGGGATGGTGATCTCCGTACGGGACGCTTCCCTTCCCGACGTAGAAGCGCACGAGCCGCGTGCTCCGTTCGATGGCGCGATCGAGCCGTGGATCGCTGACGCCGGCCTCGCGCGCCAGGATGAGCGACATCGTGAGCGGCAGGCCCGGCGCGTTCATCATCCCGTATCCGGCGAGCCGGCCGTTGTGCGACTGGATGAATCGATGCCCCCACGAGCCGACCTCGCTCTGCCCGCGCACGATCTCCATCGTGATCCGCTCGAGAGCCGGCATATACTTGCGGTCGTTCGTCGCGAGCATGTACTCGGCCATGAGCAGGTTCACGAAGCCGTACCACCACGAGTGGAGCGTCTTTCTCTCGAGGTCGGAATACTTCGACGCCCACTCGACCTGCTTCCGCACGAGCGGCAGGTACTCCCGCTTCCCGCTCGACAGCAACGCGAGCGCGTTCAGCGAGCGCTCGATCGGATTGCCGCGATCCGGCTCCGCCTTCATCTTCGCGGCGAGCGCCTTGCAGCCACGCTCGAAGATGCGCTTGGATTTCGGGCAGTCGTAGGGGGCCGTCTCGCTGTACGAGCCGAGTGTCGGCAGACGCAAGACGATCCGGCGCGTCCTTCCCTTGCGCCAGCGCATCAGCGACAGAGCGCCGGTGCCCGCCTCGGCCTTCGTGATCGCCTGGCCGAGCTCCGTTCGCGGGTCGCGCGAAAACTTCTTTCCGTCGACGCCGAGGATCACGTCGCCCGTCTCGAGCGCGCCGTCCGCGGGTGACCCCTTCGCGACTTCGGTGATCGCGATCTGGCGCGCGTCGCTCGTCTCGAGCTTGTGGCACCACATCCAGCCGCGCGCGCCCGTCGGGCCGAGGTTCCAGTCCTGCGTCGCGCCCTCGGGGATCGTACCGCCGCGCGTGAGGTCCGGCACGACGGGCTCCTCGCCAAAGGACGGCGAGCCCACGACGAGGATAGCGATCAGGAGCGCGATGCGCGGCATCAACGCTTCCCCCCGCGCGACACGAGGTCGATCATCGCCTTCCCCATGGCATCGCCGATCAGGAAGTAGGTCTCGGCGTTGCTGTTCCAGTGGTAGCCCTGCCGCGACGGCGATTCCTCGGGCGGACGGTAGAAGTCCTTCGTGCCGACGAACGCGACGTTGCCCTTGAACTCCCGGTGCTTCGCGACCGCCGCCTGCGCCTGCATGAGCGAGAGCGCGCGCGGATGCTTCTCCTCGTGGCCGGACATGCCCGTCTCGGCGATCACGAACGGAAGCTTCTCGATACCGAGCTCCTTGCGCACGTCGCGGATGAAGTTGGCGAGGTTCTTCTCGTACTCGTCGTTGAACGCCTGGTTGATCCGGTCATTCCAGCCCTGGTGCCAACCGAAGCCGACGATCTCGTAGCCCTGGCCGCGGTAGGCCGGGAAGTGCTTCTTCAGGTCGCCGAGCACCTCGCGCACATGCTGTATCAGCTCGGTGTAGTACGGCCCGACCTCGCCGCCGCTACTCGGGGGACGAAAGTCCTTCGCAAGGCTCTTCCCGCCCCACGCCACCTTGATAAGCACAACCGGCTCTTCGTACCGGTCGCCGACCACATGGCCGAACTGGAGCTCGGGACCGATCCGGTCCTTCTTCGAGCCGTAGCCCACCGACAGCTTGCCGACACGCTCGAAGTACCAGATCCAGACGTCGTCCCGTGCGGTCCACTCGCCCTTCCGGTCGACGAGGTGCGCGAAGCGCTTGGCCGTCGCCCGATTCCGGACAAGGTACTCGAGGCTCCCTTTGCCGTCGTTGTGCTCGGGCTTGGCAACGATGGCGCCGGCCCCCTGCATGTTCGACTGGCCCGCGAGGATGAAGACCTTCACGGGCTCGGGCTTTCCCGTCGCGGCCGCTTCGGTCCAATCGAGGATCGAGAGCACGAGCCCAGCCACTGCCAGGGGCGCGCAGAATCGGTGTCGCTTCGTCATGGTGTCTCCCTCGGTCGGCAACGGAAGGCGCGAGATCGCCACGATTCTACACGAAGAACCGCCGGCTGAAGAGGCAAGAACGAAGACGCCGCTAAAGGATCGCTTCGGCCGTCCGATAAGTAACCCAACACCCTCGAATCCGGGGATCCTCCCCGGGTCTGCTCTTCTTCACCCACCGATCCGAACCCGATACCACCTCCCCTTCGGGCCCCTCAGAGACAACCCGAGCCCACCCACTGCACGAGTCCTGGTTTCCGTCACCTTCGCCGTCCGGCCTTCCTCCGACCGACATCCGCCCCCTCCGGCGATCCGCGGTCGCATGGGACTCTCCGGCTCGCGATCGAGGGAGCACGGGACCGCCGAATCCACAGGAGAATCCACGATGAGCGTCTTGATCGTCGACGATAGCAAGGCGATGCGCATGCTGGTCCAGCGCGCGATGAAACAGGCCGGCTACGGCAACCACGAGTACCAGGATGCCTGCAACGGGCGAGAGGCCCTCGAGCTGATCCAGCAGGATACGCCGAACCTCGTTATCTGCGACTGGAACATGCCCGAGATGAACGGGATCGAACTGCTCACCGCGCTACGCGAGTCGGGCATCGACGTGAACTTCGGGTTCGTGACGTCGGAAGCCACCACGGAGATGCGCTCGCTGGCCGAGGAAGCCGGCGCGTCCTTCTTCGTCACCAAGCCCTTCACGGCGGAGATGGTCGGTGAGGCCGTCCGCGACCTCCTCTGATCGCGGGAAGGAATCGATCTCATGAATGCTCCCAGTTTGACGGATTGGGTCGAGGCGTCGACGGACGCCTTGATCGAGATCGCGCCCTCCGTGGGTTTCGAGGGTCGCAGAGTCCCCGCAGCGGACGAGGTCGAGGCCTCGGACTGCGCCGCCCTGATCCCCATGTTCGGAAGCCACGGTCCGGTTCAGATCGCCCTCGTCGTCGGAAAGCCGAGCTGCCAGGCGCTATCCAAGGGTCTTCTCTGCATGGAGCCCACGGATGACGACCTGTCAATGGTCGACGTCGCCGACGCCATCCGCGAGATCGCGAACATGATCGCGGGGATGGTCAAAGCCCGTCTCGTGGACCAGGACCCCAAGATCACCTTGGGGCTGCCGGTCTTCGTCAACGGTGCCGTCCTTCCCAACTCCGGTCAGGAGTTCGAAAGGGTCGCCACCATGCTCGGCGACAACCGCGCCGACCTCGTCGTGTTTCACGAGGCCGATCCGGCCTCACTCCAAGGGGAAGTCGAAGAGAGACCGCAGGAGAACTGATGGACAATGCGCTGCCGAACGAGACGCGAATCGTCTCGCTGCTCGAGGCCCTGCTCGGACGCAAGGTCGACGTGGACGTCGTGGACAAGGGAATGTCGAACGATCTCACCGGCGTCGTGGGAGTCTATTCGGCCGGGGATGACATCGTCGCCCTCTGCATCTGCGACGTCGCGATCGCCAGTCACGCGGGCGCTGCGCTGTCGATGATTCCGCCGAACGTCGCCGAGGAATGCGTCAAGTCCGGCGAGCTCGACGACAACCTGCTCGGGAACTTCAGCGAGATCCTCAACATCGGATCGCAGTGGTTCGAAGAATCGAGCCAGAGCCGCGTGACGTTGAAGAGCGTCGAGACACAAGCGGACGCCCTTTGCTCGGCGGCAGTCCAGATCGTCGAGAACAGCTCGCAGCGCCTCGACCTCGAGATCACGATCTCGGACTACGGGACGGGTCGCTGCATTCTGATGCGCTGAGGGATCGATGCCGGCAGCGGGACGCGACCCGCTGCCGTGCCGACGCCGGCTTTCAGAATCTCAGATGCGCCTGGAGGTACAGAAAGTCCGCGTCGGTATCGTTACCCGTATCCGACACGAAGTCCCCGGCAAAGAAGTGCGCCCATCCTGCGAGCAAGCTCAGGGAGTCCGTCGCATCCCACGTCAGCTGGAGGTCGATCTCGTCACCGAGATCCTTCGATGCGCCATTCGCTCCGGGGCGAATCGTGGCCCCGCCGGCGTTCATCCAGCCACCCTCCTCGTCGTCCAGCCGGAAGTGGTGGTAGTCGAGCGTCACGAGTAGCTTCTCGGCGGGCCGGACTTCGACCGACCCGCGAAACGCGAGGATGTTGCTCCATGCGACGAGGTCGATGTAACCGTAGTGGAGATGGTTGGTGGGGAGGAGCGTCTGGAACGTCTCGGTATCTCCGTCGGTCGGGTCGTCGTTTCCGGATGCGTAGTCGACCTCGACACCGAACCGCGGCTTCCAGCTCGCCTCCTCGACGGTGTATCCACCCTTGACCGCGAATGCCCACGCCGTCAGATCGTCGTCGCGCACTTCGCCGCGCTGTGCCGCAATCTCGCCGGTGTAGTCAAAGGGCCCCGTCTTGCCGAACAGGCGCGTACCGAACGTGAAGTACTGCGTACTCCCCAGGTCGTTCTCGCCCATCCTGCGTTCCTGATCGCGATACAGGATCGTGTAGGCCTCTCCCGAGACGTCGCCGACGAGCGAATCGACGCCGGCATACACGCCGAGGAGATCCTGCTCGTCGATGTCACCGGTGGCGTCGTCCTCGATCCGGGTTCCGAAGAAATCGACGTAGCCCTCCTCCCAGTCGTAGGACATCCGGAAGCCGTCGTACGTTCGGCCCTGATCGAACCACTCGAGTGCTCCGATCACACGCTGATCTCCATAGCTCAGGACGAAACGCCCGACTTCGAGTGAAAGAGGCTGATCGAACAGGTTTCTCAGGACGATCACACCGCGCTTGAGGTCGACTCCTTCGGCGTCCGCAATCGTGGAGCCCTCATCGCCCCAGGTACGGACATCTTGCAGCTCCACGATCGCATCGATGTCTTCCTCCACCTCGAAGTCGAAACGCAGCCGCGTCCGCATGTGAGTGAAGTCAAACCGTTCGCGACCGTCCGGGTTCGCGGGGGAGTAGACTCGCGACATGTACTCGAAGCGGCTCCGATTCTCGCCGCTGATCGAGAGCCGAAGGGACCGGGGCAGCTCGATCCGGGGCTCCCGTGGCGGAGGCGGCGCTTCGAAATCGTCGGCGATTCCCTTCGCAGCCTCCTGAGGAGGGGACTGACGTTCGCCGGTCTGATTCGCGCGGCGATCCATCGAATCCTTCCACTCGCGGAGCTCTTTGACTTCCTTGCGAAGCTCCTCGAGCTCCTTTCGGATGTCCTCGTCTTCCTTCTGGCCTTCCTGCCCGTACGCAGGGATCGCGATCCACGCCGCGATCCACGCCGCGATCCAAACGACTCTCATGGTCTCACTGGCTCTCTTCAGGTCCGGGCCTCGACTGAGCCCGCCCTCTGTGCACGAGGGGCGGCCGGCACCGCGCGTCACGTGTGTCCGCGCACGCCGTTCTTATCGGCCGAAGGCGCGATCTACTCCAGTCCCGAGGCCCGGCACTGCACGTTTCCGGGCAACTCCCTCGGCCTCTCTTGACTTCGGTCGTTCCCGGGATAGACTTCCGCGGGTTCCTCTCCGCATCCCCCGCGTGAGGCTCGACGAGGATCCCGCCCCGCCCCCCATCCGTCATACCCCGGAACCCGAGCGTCCGCCCCCCGCGGTCGGCATGCCGTTCCGCCCCAAGCAAGAAGCCCTCCCCGATATGGACGACATCCTGAAGGAATTCCTCGTCGAGAGCCACGAGAGCCTCGACCAGCTCGATCAGGATCTGGTCGAGCTCGAGCAGGACGCCTCCGCCGATCGCCTCGCGAGCATCTTCCGCACGGTCCACACGATCAAGGGGACCTCGGGATTCTTCGCGCTCTCAAAGCTCGAGGCCATCACGCACACTGGCGAGAATCTCCTCGGTCTGCTCCGCGACGGAAAGCTCGGTGTCACAGCCGAGGCGACCAGCGGGCTCCTGCAGATGCTCGACGCCATCCGCAAGATCCTGGCGAACGTCGAGTCGACCGGAGAAGAAGGAGACGCCGCCTACGACGAGCTCGTCGCCGAGTTGAAGAGGCTCGCGACCCCGAACGAGCCGGACGTCGATCGCGATACAACTCACGAAGCCACCACGCCGAGCACCGACGTCGAGACCGAGGAGCCGGCATCGGAATCCCGCCCCCAAGCCTCCGCCGACACCTCCAAGTCCGGCTCGAACGGTCTGGACAGCTCGCCGCCGCCACGACCGACACTCGCGAGCAACACGCTTCGCGTCGAGGTCTCGCTGCTCGACGCGATCATGAACCTGGTCGGCGAGCTCGTCCTCTCTCGCAACCAGATCCTTCAGCACTCACAGTCCATCGAAGAGACCGCGCTGCAGGCCTCGACCCAACGGCTCAATCAAATCACCTCGGAGCTCCAGGAGCGGGTGATGAAGACCCGCATGCAGCCGATCGGCACGGTGATGAACAAGCTCCCGCGGATCGTACGCGACCTGGCCGCGTCCTGCGGAAAGATCGTTCGCGTCGAGATGGAGGGCAAGGGCACCGAGCTCGACAAATCGCTCATCGAAGCGATCAAGGATCCGCTGACACACATCGTGCGCAACGCCGTCGATCACGGAATCGAGGCGCCGGACGCTCGCGAACGCGCCGGAAAGCCGAGGGAAGGATGCCTCGCACTGAGAGCCTTCCACGACGGCGGATTCGTACACATCGAGATCTCGGACGACGGCGCCGGGATCGATATCGAGCGCGCGAAACAGAAAGCGATCGAGCGCGGCATCGTCAGCCAGGAAGCGATCGCCGTCATGTCCGACCGTGATGCCGTAAGCCTCATCTTCCTCCCCGGCTTCTCCACGGCCCAGGCCGTCACGAACGTCTCCGGCCGCGGCGTCGGCATGGATGTCGTCCGCACCAACATCGAGAAGATCGGCGGAGCTGTCGACATTCAGAGCAAGCGCGGATCCGGATCGACTCTCCGCCTCAAGATACCGCTCACGCTCGCGATCGTGCCGGCGTTGATCGTCCGCTGTCGACAGCAGACGTACGCCATCCCGCAAGCCAGCCTCATCGAGCTCGTCCGACTGGGCAAGCGATCCTCCTGCGAGGCCATGGAAACGGTGGACGGCGCGCCCGTCTATCGACTTCGGGGCAAGCTCCTGCCGGTGGTTTCGCTTCGACAGGTACTCGAGTTCGGCGACGATTCGCACACCTCGACCGAGCAGATGGTCGTTCTTCAAGCGGGCGACCACCAATTCGGGCTGATCGTCGACGAGGTCGTCGATACGCAGGAAATCGTCGTCAAGCCGCTCGAGAAGCTCCTGAGCAGTGTGAGCACGTTCGCGGGAGCGACGATCATGGGCGACGGTCGAGTCTCCCTCATTCTCGATGTGCCCGCGATCGCCGGTGAGTGCTTCACTCGCGACGAGAGCGAAGAGCATATGCAGACCGGCGCGGATGCGGAGGCCCGCGAGCTCGAGGCAGAACCCGAGAGGCTTCTCCTCATGTCCGTGGGTGAGAACCGAAGAGTCGGCGTCTCGCTCGAGAAGATCACGAGGCTCGAAGAGTTCCAGGTTGCCGACGTCCGGCGCGGGAGCAAGCACGACGTCGTCCAGTACCGAGGCGGGATTTTGCCGCTGATCGACGTCGCTTCTGCGATCGAGGACGTTCGGAGCGAGTTCTCGCGAGACCGAATCCACGTCCTCGTTCAGGAAACGGACAAGGGCGCGGTCGGCTTCGTCATCAATCAGATCCTCGATATCGTCGAGGATCGAATCCATCCCACGGGGTTGTCGGCTTCGGGTTTCGTTCGCGGCACGACCGTTGTGCGAGACGAGATCACGGACATCGTGGACCTCGAGTCGATCTGCGCGGCCAAGCTCGGCGAGGGGGAGACGGAACGATGAGCTACCAGCAGCAGCTCTGCACATTCAGAGTCGACGGAACGCTCTATGGAATCGAGGTCGAAAAGGTCCAGGAGGTCATTCGATTCCAACCGCTCACTCCCGTCCCCCGGTCTCCGCACGCCGTGAAGGGACTGATCAACCTGCGCGGTGAGATCGTCGCCGCCGTCGACGCTCGTGAGGCCCTCGACCTCGATCCTGTCACGGACGGCTCGCTCCCGACGAACGTCGTGGTTCGCTGGCAAGGAGGAACCACCAGCCTTCTCGTCGACGATGTCGCAGACGTCCTCACCGTAGATACACGCACCATGCAGCCACCCCCGGACCACCTGAAAGGGCCGCGTCGCGAGGTGCTCCGCGGAGTCTTCCAGCTCGAAACGGATCTCCTGCTGGTACTCGACCTCGAACCATTCCTTGATAACGTGGCGACCGCTCCATGACCACCCCAAGGCCAGCGGCGGACTCCAAGCCGCCACAGTCCGACAGCGCATCGCTCACGCGAGCCCACTACGACTTCGTGAGTGGGCTCTTACGCGAGCGCGCCGGAATCGTTCTCGAGGACAAGGACTACCTGATCGATTCGCGCCTTCGAGCGCTAGTCGTCCAACTCGGCGAGAAGCAAACGCTCGACAGCTTCGTGCGAAAGGCGCGAACCGATCGAAGGTTGCAGGAGAGCGTCGTCGACGCAATGACGACGAACGAGACGAGTTTCTTCCGCGATCCGCAGCTGTTCGACATCCTCCGGGATTCCGTGCTTCCGCAGTTGCATGAGCAGCAACGGGCCACGCGGCGGCTGCGAATCTGGTGTGCGGCCTGCGCGAGCGGCCAAGAACCGTACAGCCTCGCCATCCTGATCCGCGAGCAGCTCCCGTGGCTGCTGAACTGGGACGTGCAGATTCTCGCGACCGACATCTCCGGGTCGGTCCTGGATCGCGCACGCAAGGCCGAGTTCAATCGTTTCGAAGTCGGGCGAGGTCTCGGGCCGGACCTCGTACGCCGATACTTCGACGAAGACGGGACGACATGGCGGATTCGTGACGAGATCCGCAGCATGGTCCAGTTCAAGCCCGTCAACCTGGTTACGGCCTGGCCGCCGATGCCCGCATTCGATCTCGTCCTGCTTCGCAACGTTCTGATCTACTTCAGCCGAGAGGACCGCGACAGGGTTCTTCAGCGCGCCTCGCGAGTGATGAGCCCGGAGGGCTATCTCTTCCTCGGCGCCTCGGAGGCGTCCGTGTCCCCGGATACAGGTCTCGCCCGCGAGGAGTTCGCACGACTCGCCGGCTATCGTCCGATGGTGCGCACCTAGGAGACGATGAGATGACTACGCCCTACCGAGTTCTGATCGCAGACGACTCTGTTGCGCTCCGGAAGACCCTCGAACGCCTTCTCGAGGAAGATGAAGAGATGGAGCTCGCGGCGAGCTGCAAGGACGGATCCGCCGCGCTCGAGAGCTTCACTCTGACGAAGCCGGATATCGTCGTTCTCGACGTCGAGATGCCCGTGATGGATGGACTGACGGCACTGGCTCGCATTCGGGAGCTCGACACGAGGACTCCGATCGTGATGTTCAGCTCGGTCACCCAGCGCGGCGCTCGTACGACCATCGAAGCGCTCTCACGGGGAGCCACCGACTGCGTTCCCAAGCCTGCCGGCGCGGGCGCCTACCACACGAACGTCAGCGCGATTCGCACGGAGCTTCTGGATAAGCTCAAGGAGATCTGTTCCGCGACCACGGCCTCTGCAAGGTCCGCTTCTGCGCGCTGCGACCTCGCGCCTACGATCCGGAAGCCGTCGAACGTAGCGAAGCTCTCGGATGCGAGCCATGCGAGCTCCACCACCGATCCGAAACCGGCTCGCACGCAAACCGGCCTCGCGCCGTCGCGCCACTGCGAGGCGAGCACCCCGACCACGAGGAGCGTCAGTCACCGTGCCCCTGGAATCGTCGCGATCGCCTCTTCCACAGGCGGTCCACGGGCGCTCGACGAGGTCCTCTCTGCGATTCCGGGGAATCTCCCGGTTCCCATCGTCATCGTGCAGCATATGCCGAGCGAGTTCACCTCGCTCCTCGCGAGCCGTCTCGATACGAAGTGCGAGGTCGAAGTTCGTGAAGGAAAAGCCGGCGACCGACTCCGGCCGGGCGTCGTCTACATCGCGCCCGGCGGGCGCCACATGATTGTCGAACGGTCAGGTCTGGACGCCACGCTCGACCTGACGGATACACCGCCCGTGAACTCGTGCCGCCCGGCCGCCGACGTGCTCTTCGAGTCCGTGGCGGCGGCCTTCAAGAGGCGGTCGCTGGCCGTCGTCCTCACCGGAATCGGGAAGGACGGCCTCGACGGAGGACGAAAGATCGTCGAAGTCGGCGGCCGCCTGATCGCCCAGGACAAAGCGACCTCGGTCGTCTGGGGTATGCCCGGCGCGGTCACCGAGGCCGGCATCGCCTCGACCGTACTCCCTCTCGGCGAGATCGCCGCCTCCGTCACGGACGCGATCGTCTCTCCCGCCCCCCTCCTGTCCACGAAATCAACACCTCCGGCGGATACCAAGCCCCGGACGGCATGAACCGCAATCCTTCCAGTCTCAACCGTTGCTCTTGCACCCACTGATAGAAACTCGGAGCTCTAGAATGTCGATCATCCGCAACCTCAGCGTCTCCACCCGAATCTGGAGTGTGCTGGTTCTTTCAACGATCGCACTCGGTTTCGTCCTCCTGAAGACCTCCTACCTGATCGACAAGGCCGACCAGGGGAAGTCCATCGTCAATCTGGCAGGACGTCAGCGAATGCTCGGCCAGAGACTGCTCGCGCAGACACTCCTCACCTCGCAAGGCGTGCCGACCGAGCTCGACGCGACACGCACGCTTCTGAAGCAATCAGGCGCGACGCTCGCCGGCGGCGGACTCGCCGAGATCGGCGGCCAGACCATCGAGGTTCCCGAGCCCAAGAGCCAGGCCGTGATCGACGCGGCGGAAGCTCATCAGCACAGCATCGAGAACACCGTCGCCCTGTCGACGCGGTATCTGGAGTCGGCGAAAGAGGGCGACGTTACCGGCACGGAATCGATGCTGGCGGAGCTCTACAAGAACGCCAATCTGACGACGAAGACCGGCGACGATCTCACGAGGATCCTCGCCCAGGCCACCGGCGGAAGCACGATAATTCGAGGCATCCTGCCCTTCGCGGTCGCCGCCGTCCTGATCAGCATGCTCTTCGTCCGCCGAATCGCGCAAGGGATCGCCGGCCCCATTGGTCGGATCAAACAGATCATCGACGATCTTTCTCGCGGAACGCTCTCCGGTCGTGTCGACGTGTCGAGCGGATGTGAGGTTGGTCAGATGGCGGAAGCGCTGAACACTTCGCTCGACGCCATCCAGGCCGCGGTGGGCAGCGAGGCCGTCGACTGGGAAGTCGTCGCCAAGGCCCGCGAGGAACGCGATGAGCTCGCCGCTCGCAAGCTTGAGGACGAGCGGATTGCCAAGCTCCGAAACGCCGTGCAGCAGATCCTCGAGATCGTCTCCGCGGCCTGCGCCGGCGACCTCAGCTGCCGCACGAAGCTCGACCCCGAGTCCGGCATCGAGGAGCTCGGAGAGGGGATCAACACGCTCTTCGAGCACCTGATCGACTCCATCACCGAGATCCACGCGCGATCGACCCAGCTCGGCGATGCCTCGGTCCGCCTCGCCGGCGTCAGCGACGGGATGCTCGTGCACTCCGATGCGGCCTCTTCCCGCGCCGGTGCCTCCGCCGACACCGCCGAACAGGTCAGCCAGACCGTCGAGTCGGTCGCGGCTGCCGTCGAGGAGATGAGCTCCAGTATCCAGGAGATCTCGAAGAGCTCTTCCGAGGCTGCCGATGTCGCCACGAATGCGGTGACGCTCGCCGAGGGGACCAGCAACGCCGTTCATCGCCTCGCCGCGAGCGCCCGTGAGATCGGCGACTTCCTCGAGCTCATCTCGTCGGTCGCCGAGCAGACGAACCTGCTCGCCCTTAACGCCACGATCGAGGCCGCCCGTGCCGGACAGGCCGGCAAGGGCTTCGCCGTCGTCGCGAACGAGGTGAAGGAGCTCGCGAAGGAGACCGGCAAGGCGACGGAAGACATCGCGGCGCGCATCGGCCGCATCCAGCAGTCGACGACGGACGTATCCGAGTCGATCGAATCGATGTCCGACGTCATCGGCCGCATCCACGACATCTCGAGCTCGATCGCCGGCGCGGTGGAAGAGCAGAGCGCGACGACCAGCGAAATCAGCCGAAGCGTCTCGGCGGCGGCGGCTTCGACGCGCGAGATCTCCTCGGGGCTGTCGTCGCTCGCCGAGATCGCCGGTCTTACCAACAACGACGCCGGCTCGAGCCAGGAGGTGGCCGGTGAAGTCGGCCAGCTGGCCAAGGACATACAGGATCTTGTCGGTCGGTTCCGGACGTCGTAGTCCGACTTGCCGCAAGAGCCTCTACCCTCGAACCAAACAACGGCCGAACGCCACCCCGGGTGACGTTCGGCCGTCTTCGTTTTCGTACGGCTACTCGGTCAGCGTGATGATGACTCGGTCGAGATCTCCGTTGAAGACGAACGGACTGCCTTCGTAGGCGGGATCGACCTGGGTACCCGTATCGCGGCCGATGTCGAACGTCTCGGCGAGCGAATAGGTACTGATGTGCATCTTGGGCATGTCGACGGTGTCGACCTTGCGGCCGTTGACGTAGAGCTCACCCGTGCCGCCGAACTCCACCGTCTTGATGAAGTTGAACTTGAGGTCGGTCTTGCCGCGCGGCAGATCGGGCGACGTCAGGTGGTAGTGCACCCCGTCCAGATAGTTGTAGTCGAAGTGCAGCTTGCCGTCCTTGATGTACATCGAGAAACCGCCGGTCATGCCCCCCACCGCGCAGAGGACGCCCTCTTCGTCGCCCTTCAGGTCGAGCGTCGTGACGATCTCGTGCGAGCGGTTCTTGACGGGCGCCGACGCCTTCTCGGCGATACGCGTCGCGCCGGGCGAGTAGTAGACGAATCGCTTCTGGTCGCCGAACAGGCGATCCTGCTGCTTCGCGATGCGCATGATCATGTCGTCGTAGAGCGGGTAGACGTTGTACTTCCACGCCTCCTCGTCGAAGATCTGCTTCAGCTCCTCGAGCTTCTCCGGATACTGGGCCGCGACGTTCGTGCTCTCGGAGAAATCCTCGGCCACGTGGTAGAGCTCCCACTCGTCCTGCTCGAAGGGAAGCGTGACGTTCAGCTCCCACGGCAGGCGCCTCGCGTGCAGCGTGACCGCCTTCCAGCCGTCGACCCAGATCGCGCGGTTGCCGAACATCTCGTAGTACTGCCGCTTCTTCTGGTTCGGGGCGTCCGCGTCGTTGAACGCGTACACCATCGAGGTGCCGTCCATCGGCTTCTGGGGGATGCCGTGGTAGACATCCGGCACCGACGAGCGGGCCGCCTCGAGGATGGTCGGGCCGATATCCGCGATGTGGTGGTACTGCGTGCGGACCTCGCCCTTGCTTCGAATACCGTTCGGCCAGTGCACGACGAGCGCGTCGTGCTGTCCGCCTCGGTGCTCGCTCTGCTTGAAGTACCGGAACGGCGTGTTGCCGGCCATCGCCCACCCCGCGTGGTAGTGCGGATAGGTCGTGGCGTCACCCCACGTATCGATGTACCGGAGGCTCGCGTCGAACGGCGTCTGCAATCCGTTCAGCACGTACGTCTCGTTGAACGTTCCGTTGAGGCCGCCCTCGCCGCTCGCGCCGTTGTCAGCGGTGACGAAGATGAGCGTGTTGTCGAGCTCGCCGATCCGCTCGAGAGTGTCGATGATGCGACCGATCTGGTAGTCGGCGTGCTCGAGCTGCGCGGCGTAGACCTCCATCTGGCGCGCGTACAGCCGCTTCTGGTCGTCGCTCAGCGAATCCCACGCGTCGACCTCGGCGATGCGCTCGGTGAGCTTCGTGTCCGCCGGGATGACGCCCATGCGCTTCTGGTTCGCGAGGATCTGCTCGCGCGCCTTGTCCCACCCCATGTCGAACTTGCCGCGGTACTTCTCGATGTACTCCTTCGGGGCGTGATGCGGCGAGTGCATCGATCCCGAAGCCCAGAGCATCATGAACGGATCCTTCGGCTTCAGCGACTTGTGCCCGGTGATCCAGTGGATCGCTCGATCGGTCAGATCCTTGTCCAGGTGATACGACTCGCGGTACGCCTCAGGCGTGTGGTCGTTCCACATCACCGGGATGAACTGGTGCACGTCGGCCGCCATGAAGCAGTACGCGTGATGGAAACCTTCGCCGCTCGGCCAGCGGTTGAACGGACCGACCTGCGACACCTCGTACAGCGGCGTATGGTCCCACTTGCCGAGCGCGTAGTTCACGTACCCCTCGTCGGCGAGGTAGTTCGCGACCGACTTGCAGGTATCGGGCACCATCGCGTTGTAACCGGGGAAGCCCATTGCCGTCAGCGCGTGACTGCCCAGCCCGATGGTATGCGGGTTGCGTCCCGCCATCAGCGACGCTCGCGTCGGCGAACAGAGCGCCGTCGTGTGAAAGTTCGTGAACCGAAGACCGTTGTTCGCGAGCCGGTCGATGTTCGGCGTCTCGATCAGCCCGCCGAACGAGCCGATCTGCGCGAACCCCGTGTCGTCGAGCAGCAGGATGAGCACGTTCGGCGCGTCCTCGTGCGGCCGCACCGGCTCGGGCCACCACTCCTTGGACTCCTCGTACGAACGGGCGATCTTCCCGCCGAACTCTTGAACCCCGTGGCGCTCCTTCGAAGCGCTTTTCCCGTGGTGGCTAACACCATGGCGCTCCTGGGTGCAGGACAGCAGCAGAAGGCCGGAAATCAACAACGAGATGGCCAGCGTCATTCTCATGATCGAACCTCTCACGGCAGCAGTAAGAAATGGGACCGAACCCTCACAGGAAGGCGATTGTACGAAAATCCGTGATGGAGTCTGCGAGCCCCTCGCGCTCCTCCCGTCGACGGGCCCCTGGTTTCCCGAGCGGCTCCGTCGACGCGGCTCGAGCGCCACGCCGGACCGATCACGAGACCATCCGAAGGGAGAACGCACCATGGCTGTCCACCGCTTCGTCGTCATCCTCACCCTCGTGCTGGCTGCGGCCGTCGCCATCGGGATCGGTGCTCAGGACCGACCCGCAAACGCGGGCGACCCCCCGCCGTGTTCTTTCGACGACGAGCTCGAGGACAAGGGCGAATGCTGCCAGCCGACCGCACCCACGATCCCCATCGCATTCCCGGGAGTCGAACAGCAGATTCGCTACTTCACGTGGAACAATTGCCGGCTCGCGCGGAACAAGACGCTCTGCGTCGAGCTCTCGCCGCTGGAGTTCGCAAGGGACGGCGAAGGAGACCTGATCGGATGCGGCACCTATGTGCTGCCCGTCGCGATGCGCACGTGCGGACAACAAGCCATCGACCTCTTCTCGGGAGACCTCCGGGCGACCTACTCGCGCACCTGGCTCAGCGCGGAGCCCGGGGAGATGCCGAGCGTTCAGATCTGGCGCTTCATGATCAACGGCGATCTCACGGTCGCGCCGTTCGTCACGAGTCGATACGGCACCAACCCCCACCTGCCCCAGTGCTACGACGACCACGGCGACCGGATCCACTGGTTCGGGCACGTCGACTATCGCCGCAACTGCGACACATTCGAGTGGGAGGTCGAGTGGGTCCTCGAGCACTCGTGCGACGAGTACAGCCACGGGACGGGCTCGCAGCGGCCAGGGACATTCCACCCCGGTCGGACCTTCAACTTCGCCGGCCCGTCGAGCTTCGTCCCGACGATCGACTTCCCGCACGTCGAACCCGAGTACGACACTTACTCGGTGGGTCTTCGGAGGATCGAGTACCGGGGCAACGACTTCGCTCGGTGCTACCGCTACGAGAGTCCGCTGCAAGTCGATGCCTTCAACGAAGAGACCGGATGCCTCTGCGGCTCGTCGAACGAGGCCCAGTATACTCCCACGGTGTTCGGCATGTTCGGAGCGTGCAACAGCCTCGTCCTGAACTCGACTCCAACCACGACTCGAAAGAAAGTGGGCTACTTCGAGGACTCGAGGACCGGGATCCCGCGCTACATCAGCACCTGGACGGGCATGGTGTTCGCGACGGACACGTGCAACCCCGAGAGCAGCGACGAGTTCCTCGAAGGCGTCGGGATGATCTCGAACACTTCGCTCAACTACCGGCTGACCGAGGAAGGCACGCTCGTCCTCCTCCGCGTCGGATTCGTCGATCTCGCGAGCTCGAACGACGACACCGGAGGCTTCCTGCGCGGCGTGCCGCACTTCAGCAAGCTGCACATCAACCTCAATCAGTAGCGCCGAAGGTACGGATCGCGCCAAACAAGAACGCGGCCGGTCGCGATGAAGCGACCGGCCGCGATCGATGAGTGCATTCGAATCGGACGATTCTCGACCGAGCTCAGCGGCCCAGCCGGTCTCCGGCAGCGGGGTTGTCGCCTTCGAGCACCGCATCGGGCAAGACCGAGCCCGAGATCGAGGACGACCCCAGCCACAGGAAGATTCCGCCCGAGTTCACGATGCCGCTGATGTCGGCATCCTGCGCGCCGACGAGAAGATCCGGGACGCCGTCGTCGTTCAGGTCGGCAAACTGGAAGCCGACCGAGGCATCGCCGAGACGATCGTTCTGCGCGCCGTTGAAGTTCTCGAACGTCGCCGTCGGGAACGAGCTCATGAACGGCTCACCCGCCCAGAGAATCAGCCGCCCCGCATCTCGCGCCGGCTGATCCGAGGAGGGCGCCGCCGCGATCACATCGAGCACGCCGTCGTCGGTCATGTCCGCGAAACCGATTCCGCCCGGCAGCGCGTCGCCGAGTCGATCGTTCGGCTGTGCCGCGAAGTCGCTGAGGGCAACCGTCTCGCTGCCCGAGGGAAGCGAGCCCCCACCGGCATTCGTCGACAGCCACACGTAGACGACGCCCGAGTTGGTGATCCCGTTGTGGTCCGCGAGCTGGGCGCCCGCGACGACATCGAGCACGCCGTCCCCGTCGAGATCCGCGAAGCGAATCCCCTGGCCCGCCGCGTTGCCGAGGCGGTCGCCGGCAGCCGCATTCGAGGCTTCGAGCGTCGAGTCCGGCCCTCCGGCGAACGGCAGGTTGGGCCCGCCCTCCCAGATGTAGATCCGGCCCGCGTCGACCTCCAGGGTATCGGCGAACTGCGCACCGACCACGACGTCGAGGATGCCGTCTCCATCGACGTCGGCGAACTGGACACCCTGTCCCCTGGCATCACCGAGCCGATCGCCGGCCGTCAGCGTCGCGCTGAGCGTCGTCGCCGGCGCGATCGTGCCCGACGCCGATTCGAGATCCTGCCCGTTCCACAGATGGATCAACCCCAGATCGGACTCGGAGAAGCTGTCGGCGTTGGGTGCCGCACCGAGGATCTCGAGCCGACCGTCACCGGTGAGATCCGCGATCAGCACGCCCTGCCCCGCGCCGTCGCCCATGCGATCCTTCGAGAGGCCGAACGCGTCCAGCGTGATCGTCGGGGGAAGATCGCCGAGCAGGAACGGCCCGCCGCGCCAGACGTAGATGACCCCGATGTCGCTCGTCGTGCCGCCGAACGGCTCATCGGCAAGCGAGGCGCCCGCGACGATGTCGAGGATGCCGTCGTCGGTGACGTCCGCGAACTGGATCCCCTGGCCCGACGCGTTGCCGAGCTGGTCGCCCGCCGTCGGCGTGCTGACGGAGAGTGTCGCGGTGGGCTGCGGGTTGAAGATCAGATTCGATCCGCCCTCCCAGACGTAGATCGCGCCGACGTCCGAGTCGGAAAGATCGGCGAACTGTGCGCCGGCGACGATGTCGAGCTGACCGTCACCCGTGACATCCGCGACCTGCACGCCCTGCCCCGAAGCTCGGCCGACGCGCGCGCCGTCCCCGGCCCCGGCCACGAGCTCGTTGCTGAGCGTGACATCCGGATCGATCACGCCGGCGAGCGTCGGGCCACCTTCCCACACGTGGATCAGGCCGAGGTTGTCGAGCCCCGACGCGTCGGCGAACTCGGCGCCGACGATGACATCGACCTGCGTCTCGCCCGTGACGTCCGCGACCAGCACACCCTGGCCCGCGACGAGGCTCAGCTGGTCTCCGACCGACGCCGTCGACACGGAGAGCGTCGCGCTCGGTGGTGTCGGTCCGCTGAGGGCCGCGCCGCCATTGAACACGTACACCGCGCCGGAGTTGGTGATACCGCCGGCATCCGCCTGGTGCGTCGCCACGAGGATGTCGGTGTCGCCATCGCCCGTGACATCCTCGAACTGAAGGCCCGACGTGCCGAGCCGGTCGCCGGCCGAGGCCGTCGGATCCGAGAGCGTCGCGAGCGGCAGCACCGGACCGAACAGCCCGCCGCCGCCTTCGAACACGTACACCGCACCGCTGTTCGTGATCCCGTTCTCGTCCGCGAGCTCCGCGCCGACCACGATGTCGAGCGTACCGTCCGCGGTGACGTCGACGAGGTGGATCCCCTGCGGGCCGGCCAGGCCGAGCTGATCGCCGAGGCTCGCCGTCGGCACGGTGAGCGTCGCCAGGGGGAATCCGGTCGGGGAGGCTCCTCCCTCCCACACGTAGAGCGCGCCCGCGTTGACGATCGGGCCGACGTCCGCTGCCGTCGCACCGCCGATGACGTCTTCGATTCCGTCACCGGTGACGTCGCCGACCAGGATCCTCGAGCCGGGGAGACGCGCCGGTCTCATGAAGTCGAGCTCGAACGAAACCTCACCGTTCGGGTTCCCGTCACTCGCGCGGAACAGGAGGCGAGGCACATCCGTCACGCCTTCCGGCACGAGCCATCGGATCTCGGCCTCGAACGGAGGCTTGCCCTTCTGGACCGGATGGAAGACGAGCCCGGGCTGCGGGTTCAGCAGCCGCAAGCTGACCGGGTCGCCGTCGGCGTCGGTCACGGTCAGCGAGAAGCGGTTCTCCTCGCCGTCTCGAATCACGGTCAGCCGTTCCGCATCGCTGCAGATCCGCGGCGGCCGATTGACCTTCTTGGGGCCGCCCTTCTTCGGGGCCGCACCGGGTCGGAAACTCTCGGACGCCGATCCCGCGAAGGCGACGATCGACAACAACAGCACACACAAGCCCAGCAACAACACACGAATGGATCTCATGGCATTCCCTCCCAAAGGTGGCCGTAAGTTGAACCGGGATTCTGCAAGATCCCCGGGGGGCTGTCCAATCCGGCGAGCGCGCGCCGCGAGCCGATCTCGATCCGGCCCGATGAGAATCGAGGGCCCCAGGAGCTTGCGGGCGCGCCGGAAAAAAATCCGAGCCATCTCCGTCCCCTCCCGGCCTGCTTCGCGTGCTTCCGGTGAACGGGCGCCGCACCGGTCGCCCTGGACCCGGCCGACGACGATACCGCCGTCGCGAGAGCCCTGAGGAAAGAGGAGGCAGGAGATGCACCCCCGACCCACGACACCCCCGAACCGAATCCATTCGTCCGCGATGCGAGGCCTGGCGCTCGCATCCGCTTTGATCGTCGCGATCCTGGGTACGACCGCCGCGAAGGCCCAGCCGGAAGAGGGCACCACCGTCGCCCCCCAGACCGACGCGCTACAATGGCTCGACGATGCGCGCATCCTCGATCCCGAGTCGCTCCGGACGCGGGTCGCGGAAGGCGAAGCGTGGCTCGACGTCATCGTGAATCTGACCCCCTCGTCGAACGCCGACGGGTTCCGCGAATGGCGAGATCGGGATGCGGCCGAAGCGATTCGCGCCGAGATCTCCATCGCGCAGAACGACGTCTTCGCTCGGCAGCCGACGAACGACTTCAGGCTGGAGCATGTGTACGAGAACCTCGCGTCGTTCTCTTGCTCCGTCACGCTCGACGGCCTCGCCCTGTTGCTCCAGGAGCCCACGGTCGCGTCGATCGAGACCGTCATCCCCGTGGAGCTGCACACGAAGCAGGGCATCCCCCTGATGAACACGACCGCGACGCGCAGTCGCAACATCTTCGGAAACGGCGTCTCCATCGCGATCGTCGATTCGGGGATCGACTACAACCATCCGTACCTCGGCAACGGGGGCTTCCCGAACAACAAGGTCATCGGCGGCTACGACTTCTTCAACAACGACGGAGACCCGATCGACGATCAGTCTCACGGCACCTCGGTCGCGGGGATCGCGGCCGGCAACCAGGCCGACGACGGCGACTACATCGGCGGCATGGCCCCGAACGCGAAGCTCTACGCGCTGAAGACCGTCGACAGCTCGGGTAACGGCACCTCCGCCGAGATCCTCGCCGCGTGGGACTGGTGCGTGACGCATCAGTTCGACGACCCCGCCAACCCGATCCTGGTCATCAACAACAGCCTCGGCGGCGGCGAGTTCACGGGTTTGTGCGACGGTATGTTCCCATCGCTGGCCACCGCGGCAGCCAACTGCAACGCGGCGGGGATCACGATCTTCGCCTCCTCGGGCAACGACGGACTGTGCAACGCGGTATCCTTCCCCGGCTGCCTCTTCCGCGCCGTCACCGTCGGATCCGTCTTCGACGACGACCTCCCGTCCCTGGCCTACTGCGTCTCCGGGAACTCCTGCGCGGCCGAGCCCGAGGGCGTGTGCACGAGCGGCTCGGCCTGTCGAGACGACTTCCCGCTCGCCGACAACGTCCCTTGCTACTCGAACAGCTCGACGGAGGTCCTGCTTCTCGCGCCGTCGTACAACACCACCACGCCGACTCTCGGCGGCGGCCTCGACCCGGCTTTCGGAGGAACCTCGGCCTCGGCTCCCTACGCCGCGGGAGCGGCCGCATGCCTGCAGGAAGCCGCGCTGCCCGTCCTCGAACGGTACCTGAGCCCGCAGGAGATCCGCACCAAGCTCTTTGAAACCGGACAGCTGATCTTCGACTTGAAGAACGGACTCCTCACGCCCCGCATCAATCTCGACGCCGCGATCGATACGCTTCCGAGCCCCATCGAGGCTTGCCAGGGTCAAGACAACGAGATTGTCCTGAGCGTCAACGGATCCACCTCTCCCGTCGTCGCCCTCTCCCGCTTCCAAGCGCAGGTCTGGACGATGCAGCTTCCGAGCGGCGGCGGCAACGGCAAGTTCTTCGTGCACGTGAACACCGGCGCCCCGACGCGACACACCCTTCGCACGCTGCCCGCGGATCTCGGTCGCACGTGCTTCCCGCTCCTGCTTCCGGAAACTTCCCCGATCGGCATCTTCAACAACCTAGGGAAGCCGAACCGGCTCGGAACCACCAACTGGCGGGGAGTCGCGATTGCCGATCCGCCGCGCGCGCCGGCGAGCTTCTATGTCTTGCCGCCGCTCCAGTTCCCGGTCGGCTCGTTCATCACGCTGCAGGGCGCGATCCTCAACCCGAACGCCTCGGCGGGCAAGCCCGCGAGCGTCACGAACTCGGTGACGGTACTCACACTGCCGTAAGCGATCTTCAACTTCGCGGGGATCCGTCCCCGATCCACAGAACGACCGAGCCCCGTCCGGAACTCCTTCCGGTCGGGGCTCTTGCCGTCTCCATCTGGCCTCGTCCATAGCGATTCGATATCGTGAAGGCCAAGGAGGAGTCATGAACCGCAAGTCGTGCGCGTGGACCGGTCTCGTCGGGCTCGTGTTTCTCGCGGTCGTATCACGCGGAGCGACACCCGCCGGGGGGCGGGTGCTGGAGGTGCCGCTCAACTACGCCTCGATCCAGGAGGCGATCGACGCCGCGCAGAATGGTGATGTCGTCTCGGTCGACCCCGGTCGCTACTTCGAGAACATCAACTTCCGGGGCAAGGCGATCCTCGTTGTCGCGCCCGAAGGAGCCACGATTGACGGGCGTGGTGGCGGCCCCTGCGCCGAGTTCCGGAACGCCGAGGGACGCGACTCGATTCTCGAAGGTTTCGAGCTCACCCGCGGATCCGGGGCCTTGCTCTTCGGCGACCGGTACGGGGGTGCGATCGCCTGTTCGGGCGGCGCGTCACCGACCATCCGAAACAACCACATCCACGGGAACCGTGCGACATTCGGTGCCGGCATGGCCAGCCTGGCGGGATCTCCCTGGGTCGAGGGAAATCTCTTCGAGCTCAACCTGCGAGGGGAGCTCATCGCCACGTCCGGGGGAGCTCTTTACCTCGAGGGGCCGTCCGATCCGGTCATCGTCGGCAATCGATTCGAAGAGAATCGCGCGATGAGTCTCGGGGCCGCTCTCACTGCGACCCACGGCGCCGACGGCCGGATCGAAGACAACGACTTCGTCGCGAATTCGGTCGGACCCACGAACTTCGGCGGGGCCCTCGCGATCCTTCAGTCCTCTCCGACAATCACGGCCAATCGAATCGTGCGCAACCAGTCCACTCTCGACGGCGGCGGTATCCTGCTCATCGACTCGCTGTCCACGGTGGAACGAAACGAGATCACGGACAACTTCGGCGCGAGGACCGGGGGTGGTATCTGCTGTTCCGGCGCAACGGCACCCGTGATTCGACACAACCAGATCCTTCGTAATCGGGCCTCGACGGGCGGCGGGATCGCCTGTGAGTCCGGGTCGCGAGCGACGATCGCCGACAACCGCATTCACGAGAACAAGCGAGGGCCGGCCCCGTTCGACGGAGGCGCCGGGATCGCGGTCTTGAGCGGCTCGGCGGTCATCGTCGCAAGGAACGAGATCACCGAGAACCTCGGCGTGAGAGGCGGCGGGATTCTCGTGAGCGAGAGTACGGTCCGGTCCATCCGGAACAAGATCATCGGAAACCTGGTAACGGTCGAGGGCGGCGGCATCCACTCGGAATCCTCCACGCTGATCGTCGAGTCCACGATCATCGCGTGCAACAGCGCGCCCGAGGGCGGCGGCATCAAACTGAACGAAGGCTCGGCAGACATCGTCAATGCGACGATATCGAGCAATTCCGCCTCGGAGACACGAGGCGGCGGACTGCACGCGGTCCGCTCGTTCAGTGGCGACGTACGGGTCGCGAGCTCCATCATCTGGGGAAACGATGCACCGACCGATCCGGAAATCGCGGAAGGACTCGATAACCTGCAGTTGCGCTACTGTGATGTTCGCGGCGGTTTTCGGGGCGAGGGAAACTTCGATAGCGATCCGCGATTCGTCTCGGTCGATGAGAACGACTTCCGAATTCGGCTGGGCTCACCCTGCATCGATGCGGGAGACGACAACGCGACGGGAATCGGCTCGAAGGACGTGGAAGGCGACACGCGCATTCTCGACGGAGACTTCGACGCCGTCGCCCGCATCGACGTGGGAGCCGACGAAGTGTCTCCCGTAGCTGCATCGCTCTATGGCACGGTGGGCGCCGCCGGGGATTCCCTCGGGAAGGTGCTTTCGGTGAACGGCAGTACCGGGGGTCGCTTCGGCAAAGTCGACGTCGCCGCCGGTGAACGGATCCTCATCGAGATGGCTTCGCCCCCCGCAGGCCCTTCCCCCGCCCGCTTCGTGCTCTACGCCGTCCCCGAGCTTCCCGATGCGTCGACCCTTGCCGTACAACCCTTCGGCCTCGGCGTCGCGCCGTTCTCGACACCGCTCAATCCAGGACACCCGCAGCCCGCCATCGAGATCTGGAACAACTTCGGACGCGAGTCGATGCTCGGAGTGCCGACACTTCCCTCGTCGCCGGCCCCCTCGATCGTCCGCGACCGGAGAGGAACCGCCCTCCCGCGCGCGACACAAGCCACCTTCTTCGGATTCATCCAGGATCACGCGTCCGAAGCCACGGTTCCGGTGAGTCTGACGAACGGTATCGTCCTGCGGATCGTGGAGTGACGACCTGGCCCAGAGGCCACGCCCACGCATGAAGCTCAGCCCGCGAAGAGTCGCCTACCTGTTCGTGCTCGCCT
>CAZQZX010000017.1:0-45599 GCA_964597885.1 uncultured Planctomycetota bacterium | reverse complement strand
CTGGCCCTGGGCGGCGGCTGGCCGGCCCAGCCGGCCCGGGCCCAGTCGGCCCGGCCTGAGCCGGCCCGGCCTGAGGCGGCCCGGCCGCGAACCCGCTCGCTGCGGACGCAACGATCAGCAGAGCACGGAGAATGACGTAGGAGCATCGCATCGCGCGGCCATCGTACCACAGACGTCGGGCCTACACAGGGTCGGCTCGGCGCTGAAGATCCGTACGTCCCTCAACCGCGGGCTACTGCTCTTCGATCACCAGGCGCGTCTCTCCTCGGTCGAGCACCTGGAGCGTTTTCAGGAACTCGACGACGGCATCGCGGTCGCGGTTCGAGAGCTTCACGAAAGCGTCGCGTGATTCCTGCGCGTCGCCCCCGTGGAGACTGATCGCGTCCTCGATGAGCAAGCAACGTCCGTGGTGCATGAACGGCGGCTCGTTGCTCATGCCCCAGAGCTTCTTCGTGAGCCACTCGTTCGTCGGGATGTTGTCCTGCTCGAGGATCTCGTTGTTGAGGTCCTGCCCGAGGTCGTGACGCTTCAGGTCGGTGAACGCCGGCACGAGCACGGATCCATCGGCCTCGCGCGAGAGCCTCGGCGTCGGGCCTTCGGCCGTCAGGTCCACTTCGAACGGACCCGGAACGTCCCCGATCCCGAGGTTGCCGGGCGGGTTGAACGGGTTCGGCTCCGAGAACACGGGGCTCTCGAGTCGCAGCGTCGGGCGGTGGCACTCGGCGCAGCCGATCTCCGAGAAGATCCGCTCGCCGCGATCGGCGGCTCGACGCGCCGCCGGGTGCGCCGGAAGCACGCGTCCCGGAACCGGGAGCGTCGCCTGGTAGATCGTGACGGCCGTCACGTCGCCTTCGGTCAGCTCGTCGGCGAATCCGTCGTTGTCGACATCGAGACCGGTGCCGAATCGCTCGGACGCCTGGATGCCGTGATGGTGGTTCATCGCGTTGTTGGTGAACTGGCGAAGCGAGATCACCGCTCCCTTCTGGTGGAAGGGCTTGATGATCAGGTCGCCGTCCACGCCGTCGACCGCGGAGGTGTCGAGGCTTCCGTTCGGGCGAGCGGTGATCTGCCCGAAATCGACGCCCTTGGTGATCAGGTCGCGCGTCACGTCGGCCCCGGCGTTCGCCGCGTCGGCAACGGCCGCGTCGCGGATCGCCAGGAGGTCCGTCGTCATCTCGCGCGCGAGCAGCTCGATGTATCCCGAGCCGAACATGCCAAGGGTGTTGCGCTCGTTGGCCACTTCTTTCAGGGTGTGCAGCTCGAAGCCGTCGCCCTCCCCGCCGTCGAAGTTGACGAACGGGAAGCGCTGGCCGAGGACGAACACGTTGGCCACGTTGTCGCCGCCGCCGCCGGATCGCGGAACGTTGTGACAGCCGGCGCACGAGTTGGCGTCCGGCGCGGAGATCCGGTTGAAGTTCTGCGGGAACTCGCGTCGCGCGCGGGGCTCGCCGGTTCCGGTCGTCTCGGGACGGCCCGCTCCGTCGAGCGTGTTGAAGTTCGCGTTGAAGAGCCGCGCACCGTGGTCATTGATCTCGTCGACCGAGAAGACTCCGTCGTCGATGTCACTCTGCGCCAGGTGCGTCGGCACGGCCGGCTCGTCGCCGATGATGCCCGAGCCCGACTCCACGACGGTGAGCGAGCTCGCGTCCTCGGGGAGGACCTGCAGCGTCTTCAGGAACTCGACGATCGACTGCTGCTCAGCCAGGGTCAGCGCGGCGTACGCGTCACGCGCGGCCTGCCCCTCGCCGCCGTGGGCGAGGATCGCCTCGGAGAGCAGCAGCGCCCTTCCGTGATGCAGGAACGGCGGCTCGTTCGCGCCACCCCACAGCTTCTTCGTCAGCCAGTGCGCCGTCGGGATCCCGTCCTGCTCGAGAAGCTCGTTGTCGAGGAGCGGGCCCATGTCATGGCGCTTCAGGTCGCTGAACAGCGGCACCAGGACCGATCCGTCCGCCTCGCGGATCAGGTGCGGCCCCGGCCCTTCGCTCGTCAAGTCGACCGAGACGGGAAGCACCACGTCTTCGGGGCGAAGGTTGCCCGGCGGGTTGAACGGGTTCGGCTCGGTGAAGACCGGGTCGTCGAGGCGCATCGCGGGGATGTGGCACTCGGCGCAACCGATCTGCGCGAACAGCGTCTCACCTTCCTGGACCGCGTCGAGCGCGTTCGGGTCGCTCGGGAGCACTCGCCCGGGTACCGGGAGGGTCGCCTGGAAGAGCGTGACGGCCGTCACGTCTCCCACGGTGAGCTCGTCCGGGAAGCCGTCCGCATCCGGATCCAGGCCGTCGCCGAATCGCTCCGACGCCTGCATGCCGTGATGATGGTTCATGGCGTTGTTCGTGAACTGACGAAGCGAGATCACGGCGCCCTTCTGGTGGAACGGCTTGATGACCAGATCTTCGTCGACGCCCTCGATCGCCGCTCCGTCAACCGTGCCGTCCGGCATCGCGGTCAGGCTTCCGAAGTCGACGCCCTTCGTCATGAGGTTGACCGTGGTCGGTGCCCCCATGGCGAACGCGTCGGCGAGCGCGGCATCGCGAATCGCGTGCAGCTCGGTCGTCATCTCACGCGCGAGCAGCTCGACGTATCCGGCGCCGAACATGCCGAGCGTGTTCCGCTCATTGGCGACTTCCTCGAGCGTGTGGTTCTCGCCGCCATCGCCCTCCCCGCCGTCGAAGTTGACGAACGGGAATCGCTGGCCGAGCACGAACACGTTCGCGACGTTGTCGCCTCCGCCGCCGATACGAGGGGCGTTGTGACACCCCGCGCACGAGTTCGAGTCGTTGGCCGAGATCCGGTTGAAGTTGTCGGGCATCTCGCGGCGCATGCGCGGATCTCCCGTACCGGTCGTCTCCGGGCGCCCGGCGCCGTCGAGCTCGTTGAAGTTCGCGGCAAATAGCGCCTCGCCGTGATCCAGCACAGCTTCGAGGGTGAACACCCCATCCTCGATGTCCTGCTGATCGAAATGGTCGTCGATGACCGGCTGGTCACCGATCTTCGCCCGCGCGGCCCCACCGCCGGAGCTACCGCTGTCACACGAGACGGTGACGAGACCGAGAAGAACCAGGACCGCGATCCATGCGGCACTGCGTCGGACGCTGTTCGTTTCCCACTGCATCGAGGACCCTCCGATTGCGCTTCGTTGCCTTCCCGCCGCCCGCTCGTACGTGTCTGCCGCGGCGAGACTTCCACGTCGCTTTCTATCGGCAAGGAGGAGCCTTCAGCTTGACCGTCGGCGCGAGTGGTCGCGAGAGGGCCGCGCACCTCGGAAGTCCAAGGGCAATGGGCGCTTTCGGCTGCGCCGAGGACGGGTTACCAGATGTGGGAATCAGGAGAGATCCGGTACCCGCGGCAGGCACACGACGCGATTCGCACGCCACGTGCTCCCTTCGCCGCCACGCCGCCCGACTCTCGCTGACTGCCATCGGCCGGATGACGGATCAAGCAACCGTCGCCCGAAGCTAGCACTATCAGTCCAACGTTACGATCACCGCGTTCGTGACCGAGAGCCGAGCCGTGTTGCCCGCGGTCTCGTCTTCTTGCAACCCCTGGAATGTGATCGTCGTTCCCGGGGGTAACGCTGCGGTACTCGAACCCGGGATCACGAAGAAAGTACCGGGCCGCGGCAGCGGATCCGGGATGGAGCGCCCGCCAATCTCGCTCGGCCCGAGGATTCCCCGAAATCGCCCGAGTGCGTTCCATCTCGCGACGGACTCGGACAAGTCGGCAAAATCGAAACACGCGTGCCCCGCACCGCGGAACCACCGGGTCGCCTCGGGATGCGGAGCACCCATCCGCGCCTGTACATAGAAAGCGGTTCTTGATCCATTGGCGTTTGCGCGCATGGACAGCGTCACGGGATCCCCACGCTGGACGTTCACTCGATGCTCGGACGGATCGCCCGTCGACCCCTGAACCACGAGCGTCCGCCGATCGGCAGGACCGTTTGGAGCGCGCCCCACGTTGCCATCGAGACAGAGTGTGTCCCTTCTCGATCGCGAGATGAACAGCCCGACCGAAGGGCTAGCGTAAAGTCCGAACCAGTTATCGCGTCCGTCTGTCACGACCACGGGTTGTACGAGAATCTCCTTCACCGAAGCGTCGAGCCTACGACGCAAGAGATGCTGCCATGAGTGATGGTCTACAATGAACTCGGCTAGCTCGAGTCTCCGCTCGCCCCCCTCATTCCAGCGAAGACCGTCGTTCGATGACAGTCGCCCCAAGAACAGGTGCGTGTGGCCGAAGCTGTCGACGACCGGCCATGGATACTGATGCTCGAAGTCGGGATCATCGAACACGACCCAAGGGTCGCCCATGGGCTCACCCCGTGCGTCGAGCGATTGATGATACGTGCGCAAGTACCGCTCCCCCGGCGCCGCCACGTACCAGTCTTGAAAGACTACCGCCAAACGGGCATTCGCAAGACGGACGACCTGTACGGCCCTGTAGTCATGATCATCAACCGGAGAGACAACCCAAGGACCATCCAGGATCGCCCCGGCCTGATCCACACGCATCGATTCGATACGCCCCAACACGGCCTCCACTCGCGAGAGCCGTTTGAAGACGATACGCGATGTGCCGCCACCGCCCGGGACGACTCGCGGTTCGTGCGCGACCGGAATCGACTCCGAATGACGAATCAAGCTCGAGAACCGCTCGGTCCCATCCTCGTCAAAGCCGAAGTACCGAAGCCCGCCGAGATCGCCCAAAAGGACATGAACCAAGCCATCCGGTCCCAACTGAATGTCAGCGCGCACTCGGGACCCGATATTGCCACAGGATGAGAGCAGTCGCCTGGGCGTGGAGACGGGCTCCCCACTCGCGTCGTAGACGGCATAGTGAGGATCCGTATCCCCGAGGACGCAGCTTACACCGTCCTGCCAAAGCACATGGAGATTTCCGGTCGCGTCCTCCGCCATGAGCGGGGAGAAGGCCGAGTGCGTTGTCGTAAGCACCTTCACGGGCGCTACCGGGTCGAGGTTCTTGTCCACTCGCACCATGTGAACGTCACTCTGCGTCCGGTCCACATTCCACTGCGACCAACAAACGACAAGCGTTCCGCTGTCCGAGTCAACGATGTCGTAGGTGCTGTAACTCGAGTGACGAGTGGTCACGACGCGTCGTTCAATCCAGTCACCCCCATCAGCAGGGGCAGCAACCCAAGCCTGGATCAACAGCAACGACAAGAGTAGGGTCAATCGGCAAGCCATCGATGGTCCCCTTCGGTTCGCGCATACTAACGCAGAAGAGGGTTCACTCCAAGTCCGACTGCGGCGCTACTGAACTGCGGCGCTTGATCTCAGGGCGCGCCGCTCATGGCCGGTGTTCTTCGTCGCAAGGCCCTGACCCGGCTTCACTCGTCGATAGCCGACAGGGCGCGCGCCGCCAACCGGCGCGTCGTCTCGTCCGAGTCGAGCTCCGCCAGGGTTTGCAGGGTCGCGCGTAACGATGGAAGCGGCTCATGGGCCAGATCCGCGAGTATGGCATGCCGGTACAGAAGGGGTTTCCCGGTCGACCAGTTCTCCAAGGCAGTACGAAACTGCTCGCTGATTCCCGGATCATCGTGATTACCGACGGATGCGAGCGAGTTGTAAGCGCCCCTCAGGAAGTGGGCCTGAATCCTGATCGCTTCGTAATCGGAAGGATGCGCCTCGACCACGATCCCCGTCCGGCTGCGCAGCTCCTGGGTGGTAGCGATCGTCCCCATGAACGTCAACGCGTTGGTGCGGACTCCCCGGTCTCTTGGAACCGTTGCCAGCTCCGAGAACTTGAGGAGTGCGCTCTCGTTTCCAATCCCGAGAGCCGGGAGAGTCCTCGCGAGCAGGTAACCACCCCCCTTCGTCCCTTCATGGATCTCTGCCGAGAGGAGCGCGTCGTACAGATCCAGCCCCCGACCGCTCGGCTCGTCACCTCTCGCGCCGCGGAGCGCAGACTCGAACGACGATGCCAGGGTTGTCAGTCCCGTATGGATCAACTCCCCGTCCGTCCATCCGGAGAACGACTCTCCCACCGACAGTAGCCCCCCGATGGCCACGGCCGGATCCTCGCAAGAATCGAGTAGGACCGGCAGCGCAAGATCGAGCGCATCGCCGTCGACCCTTGCGACCCAGCCGCTGATCGCGATCAAGACGACAGATGAACGCCCCTCCGTCAGAAGCGAGCGAATCGCCTTCTCGATCTCCTCGGGCGGCGCATTCAGGAGCTGCTGGGCTGCGCGACGCGTGGATTCGAGATCGACGAGCCAATCCGAGAGACCCGCCCGCACGCGCAGGTGCTCGGCATCCCCCGTCTCGATCATCGAGTACGCGATCGCAGAATCGAGGCTCGAGATCGCTGGCCGTTCATCCCGCGACAGAACGGCCAGCGCATGCTCCGGCGCGCACAGTAGCGGGGACGCGCGACCAACATCACTCCGGAGCACTTCGAGACATGTCGAGGTCAGCACGTCGGGATCGACGAACGTCATGTCGAACACGTCCAGGAAGACCGACGCGGAATCCTCCGCCTTCGCGGCGAAGAGCAGATGCTCGAGCGCCTCCCTCAGCGACACGCTGGTGTACACCTCGAAGTCCGTCGAAGACGGGGCCGACAGGTCCTCCGTAGGAACCGCAGCCTCGCCGGCCGGTCGAGCCTTTCGCAAAGGCCGATCGGCGCGCCCTCGCTGGATCTCGCTCACCAAGCCGTCGTTTCGCTCCCCTTCTCGGAAGAGGAATGCGCCCGCCAGAAGAGCGGCGAGAGCAAGGAGGCACAAGATGATCACGGAAGGCTTTTTCACACGGCACCACGAGGCTCGAAGACTCTCCCCCTCCAACCTCGGAGCAACGTTGCCGCAATCCATGACACGAGACTACCGGACAGCAAGACGATCGAGGTCACCACCAGGTGCGACCCGTCGTCGGGCCAGTACAACTTCACCTCCACGCCCATGAAGACCACCGAGAACCAGCCTTTCACGGCCTCCAGCGAGAACAGCGCAACCGCATTCATGGGCGGAATTGCAGACACAGCCAGCACGATCGGCCACACGATCCGAGGGTTGAATCCACGAACGTGGGCCGTGATCTTCGACAACGTGACCCAGAGCAAGACCTCGAGCCCGAGCAAGAAGAACACCGGATAAACGCCGATCATTACGATCCAAGCCGTCACCAGCATCACGAACGAGAGCCCCAGGTTCAGACACCGCTCAACCGCAACGTTTCTCGGATGCCGGGACCAGTACCGATGCCGATCCAGCGGCCGACTCGTCCGATTGCAAGAACGGCACTTCGCCGGGGTGCCGTGACTCGGCGGGAGGGGCGAATAGCAGAAGAGGCAGCATTGCCGGGATCGTCCTTCGGTCACGAGAGCACCCACAGGAAATCCGCCGACGCGTCTGAGACGAGAGAGAGGTGCAATCGCACGGGCCCTCTCTTCACGGATCCCCAGCATACAGCACGCTCGACGGGTTTGTTAACCGCCCGCCCCGGTCGACACGCCCGCCTCGCGCGGATTCGGGTCCGGCGCCGCAAGCCGCTCGACATCCACGAGCGAACGCCCGCGAAGACGCGCCGGGGCATGCCTTCCGATCAGCGCCAGCGCGGTCGGGACGATATCGATGAGGTCGCCCATCTCGGTCGTAGCCGCAAGCTGAGGTTCGTGCGCGCGGTCGCCCGGTGTCGACGAGTCGGCATGGCGCGCGCCCGCGATCGTCGCGAAGGCGAGCGGTCGGTGCTCCCCGCCGCGGTGGTCCAGCGCCGAGGAGGCCTCGATGGTACCGGCCGGCGTCCGGATGGCCGCGCCGACGGGGCCCGCTCCCGTCCATTCGGCGACGAGGTCGGGCAGCCGATCCGCGTGCGGACCGGGGAACAGCTCGTGCGGTCGATGTACGGCACGGACGATGCGCGCGTCGGTGTCGGCGCAACGCCATTCGAGAAGGTCCGCCGTGAGCTCGTCGAGCAGCGTTCGATACTCCGCGCCGGGCTCGACGATCCCCTGCGGCTCGCGGCCGCGCAGATTGACCCGCAGGTAGCCGTTGTCTTCGCTCGGCGTAGGGAACGCCTTGAGGTACGGCCAGTGCGCCGCTCCGAACGACTCGGCGAGAAGCCGCGCGCGCACGCGGTGCCGGAACGAGGCCGGCAGGATCCGCCGCAGATGATCGCGCAAACGAACCGGAGCGAGGTTGCGCAGGCCGAGACCGGGTGCGGTCGCTCGCTCGAGCGAAACGCCGTCACGTCGCGCCAGCCACGGCAACAGGTGATTGCGGCCGTGTCGCGCCGAGTGGATGCCGTGGCCCGACGTCACGATGACGGCGGTGTCGCGGCCGACCTCATCGAGGATCCGGCCGAGGGCTTCGTCCGCGCACCGATAGATGCGCTCGAGCGCCGGCGTGGTCTCCGCATTGGCGGCATCGAAGAAGCGGTGCCCGGCCGGATGCGTCTCGCCGAGCACGACGTGCGCGACATCCCACGGTCGCTCCTGGAGCAGCCGACGGACGACGAACGCGCGAGCACGCAACGCCGACTCGAGACTTCGCTCGAGATCCGAGAAGTACGACGCGTCCTGCCGATCGGACTCCTGCATCCCGTCGTGCACGGGGGTACCGGAGGTCGCGTCCTCGAGGAGCTGCTGCACCTCCTTCGGCCGGCATCCGCTCGCGCCGCGCGCCGCATGCGCTCCCCAGCCGACGACGACGGTATCGTCGCCACGCCCTTCCAGCTTCCACTTCGGGACGTCGAACAAGAGGCCGGTCACTTCGGGAGTCGCGCCGACATGCCCCGCGACCAGCCGCCCATCCTCGGCCAGGGCCCCCCTCACCCGATAGGTGCCGGGGATCAACCGGAAGTGGTCCGCGACATCGTGCTCACCGGGGAGCTGCCCCGAGACGACGGTCGGCCACACGGCGCCGCCGAAGCATCGCGCCACGCTCTGCAAGGCCACGGTGCAACCGCGCCGACGGAGCTCCCCGAGCACCGGCATCGCGCCGGACCGAACGAAGCGATCGACGAGCTCCGCGTCTCCCGCGTCGAGGCCAACGACCAGCACCCGCCGAAACGCACCCACCTGCCGAGGCTCTTCCGATTGTTGATCCACGGGCCGCTCTCCGAGCCATTCCGATCCACGAGTGGAAAGACAATCCAACGTATGAGTCTCTTCGGCTCACGGGGCGGAGCGACTGAAGCCCGCGCGCGACCGATGGCCCCCCTGGAGGATCGGGCTTGCGGAGCTCGCCGGCTCGGCAAAGTCCGTTGTGGCGAGGGGGCCTCGAAGCTGGCTAGACTCCCCTCCATGGTCATCGAGAAGAGACACGCACGCCGATCCCTCGCCGATCCACTCGCGACGGCCCTCGTTCTCCTCCTGGTACTCGTCCTGGACGTCGATCTCGCGGCCGCCACGCCCATAGCCACCGTCGACCCGATCCCGGCCATCCCGCCGGCCAACGCCGAGATCAACGGGAGCGGCCTACGACCGGTCGCCCTGGTCGGCGTCCACGTCCTGACCTTCGATGCGGGCTCTCGCGGTGCCCGTCTCGAGCGCGACCAGACCGTTCTCGTGCGGGACGGACGGATCGAACGCGTCGGGAGCTCGAAAGAGGTCGAGGTTCCGAAGGACGCGTTCCGGGTGCAGGCCTTCGGCCGGTATCTGATTCCGGGCCTCGCCGACATGCACGTGCACCTCACCAGCGAGCCCGATCTCGCGCTGTTCATCGCCAACGGGGTCACGACCATCCGGATCATGGGCGGTAGCGACTTCACGCGAAGCCTTGCCGACCAGATCGATCGGGGCGACATCCTCGGTCCGCACATCCATTCGTCCGGGCCGCTGATCGACGGATCGCCGCCGGTCTGGCCGCAGGCGACGGTCCTCACCGATCCGAAGGAGGCGGACGCCCTCCTCGCCAAGCAGGCGAGCCTCGGGTACGACTTCGCGAAGATCTACGTCGCGCTCTCGGCCGAGGTGTACGAAGCGGTCGTGCGCGCCGCGAAGAAGCACGGCCTCCGGCCGGTCGGCCACGTGCCGTACTCGGTCCCGCTCTCGCGCGCGCTGGCTTCGGGGCAAGAGTCGATCGAGCACCTCGACGGTTATCTGGAAGCGCTGCAGGCTGACGAGTCCCCCTGGGCCGGCCAGTCCAACGCGAGCGTCCGGCTCTTCGGAGTCGACCATGTCGACGATGCCAAGATCGCCTCCGTGGCCGCGGCCACCGCGGCCGCCGGAGTCTGGAACTGCCCGACCCTCGTCGTCGAGGAGCACTGGATGACCTCGACGGCCGCGAAGGCGCAGTTCGACCGCCCCGAGCTTCGCTACATGCGCAAGAGAACCGTGGAGTGGTGGAAGAAGCACGACGGCACGAACCTGAACGATGAGCAGAACGCGTCCGTGCGCAAGCTCTTCGAAGTCCGAAAGAAGCTCGTCCTGGCCCTGCATCGCGCCGGCGCCGGTCTGCTGGCCGGAAGCGATGCCCCGAATCCGCTGGTCATGCACGGGTTCGCGCTCCACGAAGAGCTCGAGCTGCTCGAAGCCGCGGGGCTCAGCCGAGGCGAGGTCCTGCGCATCGCCACCGCCAACGCGGGCACGTTCCTGCGCCCGGAAACACCGCTCGGCCGCATCGAGCCCGCACACCGAGCCGACGCCATGCTCCTCGACTTGAACCCCCTCGACGACCTTCGCCACCTCCGCCGCCCGCAAGGGGTTCTCGTGAACGGCGCCTGGTACCCGTCCGAGCTCCTCCAGCAGATGCTCGATTCCGTCGAGAACGAACGCCGGCGACGCGAGAACTGGTAGCTCGAGCCGTCCAGGCCTAGACCGTCTCGTCTCCCAGCCGTCGTAGCAACCATGCGCGCGCCACGCGCCATTCGCGCTTGATCGTGCTGCCCGAGGTCTCGAGCACCTCGGCGGTTTGCTCGATGCTGAGGCCGCCGAAGAAACGCAGCTCGACCATCCGGGCGCGACGCGGGTCGATCTCCGAGAACTCGCGCAGTGCTTCATCCAGCGCGATGGGGTCGATCGGATCGACCGGATCACCGTCAGCGATGTCCATGTCTTCGAGCGCGAGGAGCATGACATCGCCGCCCCGCATCTTGGCCGCGCGCGCCCGATGGTAGTCGACGAGCACGCGACGCATGATCGAGGCCGCGATGCCGAGGAAGTGCGCCCGACTGTGCGCCGAAATCTCGCGACTGGAGAACAGTCGTAGGAAGACCTCGTGGACGAGCGCGGTGGGTTGCAGGGTGTGCGTGGCGGACTCGCCCCGCATGCTCAACGAGGCGAGCGCGTGGAGCTCGTCGTAGACGACATCGGCGACCTGGTTCCAGCTCGAGGCGTTGTGACTCACGTCCGCGAGCAGCTCGGTCAGGTCACGCTCGGATGGGGATGGGGATGTCGAATCGGATGTCACGATGCTCCTCGTCTCGCGAGGCGCCTTGATACCACGAACCCACCGAACACCGCAAGACAGCCAGCTCGTCATGATCGTTGCTCCTACCGCAGACCTCCCTGCAAAGAATCGCGTGATCCGGGTTCGCAGTGGATCACACATCTTGAGCGTGGACAGCGACGAGCTGGCCCCCTATGATGGCGCCTCGATCGCAGAACCGCAACCGGGAGAAAAGGATACGGTAGTCCGTCGTGAACCCCGAGCGCTGGAAACGAGTGTGCGAGATCTTCGAGGGCGCGCGGGCCGCCCCCGAGGCTGAGCGGTCCGACTGGGTCGCTCGCCAGTGCGGTCCCGACCTCGCACTACGCAACGAAGTCGAGGCGCTCCTCGAGGTCGACGGGTCCGATCCGAGGACACTCGGCGAGCTGACGCGCGACCGAACGCCGCTTGCCTCGGCAGGAGCCGCAGGCGACGGTAGCGCCGATGAGCCCGACGAATCGATCGGACGGGTCATCGGCGACTATCGCCTGCTCGAACGCATCGGCGACGGTGGCATGGGCCGCGTGTATCTGGCCGAGCGCGCCGACGGCGAGTTCGATACCCGCGTCGCGATCAAGCTGCTGCGGCGCGGCATGGACACCGACGACATCCTCGCACGCTTCCGGCGCGAGCGACAGGTGCTCGCCGACCTCAAGCATGTGAACATCGCGCGACTGATTGACGGCGGTTCGACGGAAGAAGGCCTGCCGTATCTGGTGATGGAACACATCGACGGTGTGCCGCTCGATCGATACTGCAGCATGCGCGACTGCGGTGTCGAGGAACGACTGCGGTTGTTCCGCCGTGTCTGCGATGCGGTGGCGTACGCACACACCAACCTTGTCATCCACCGGGATCTCAAGCCTGGTAACATCCTGGTCGATCGCGACGGTGTTCCCAAGCTGCTCGACTTCGGCATCGCCAAGGTGCTGCAGTGCGAGGCCGACGACGCGACGATCGACGTGACCGCACCTTTGCTGCGACGGCTCACACCAGGTTACGCCAGCCCCGAGCAGGTGCGTGGCGAGCGCATGACCACTGCGACCGACGTGTACTCGCTGGGCGTCGTACTGTTCGAGCTCCTCACGGGCGTACGGCCGGGGCGAACCACCCGAGGGATCCCGGACCCCCGCGCGAGTACAACGATCACCGACAACACCCCCGAGGCCCGACGCCTACGCAAGCGCCTGAGCGGCGACCTCGACACGATCCTGCAGATGGCGATGCGCGAGGAACCGGAACGCCGCTATGCATCGGTACGCGAGCTCGCGGAGGATATCGATCGTCATCTCGGCGGCCTCCCGGTGCACGCCCGGCCCGATTCCCTCTCTTACCGAACCACCAAATTCGTACGCCGGCATCGCGTGAGCCTCACCCTCGCGATGGCGGGGACTCTGTTCCTCATCGCTTCGGTCGCGACGATCATCAACTTCTGGATCGACGCCGACCGCTCCGCGGCGATCGCCCGATCGGCCGAGGGCGCCGCGGGTCTTCGTGAGTACATCGCCCGCATCTCCGCGGCCGACGTCGCGATCCACGCCGGCAATCTGGCCGCGGCCCGCGATCAACTCGATGCCACCGAGCGCGCGCACCGCGGATGGGAGTACTGGCACCTCCGCCACGAGCTGAGGTCCACCGGTCGGACCCTCGTCGGCCGCACCGACCGTCCGATTCATCACCTCGAGTTCACTCCCGACGGTAGCTCGATGGTCTCGGTATCCAATGAGGTGATCGTATGGGACTCAGCGACGGACGCGGTCCGGGCCCGCTATCGCGGGAGCGAGGCGGCTCTCGGGGCCGCGCACCATCCGACGCGGCCGTTGCTTGTCATCGCGCACGCCGACGGCCGTGTCCTCGCCTACGACTACAAAGCCGAACAGAAGACATGGATCGGCAAGCCGTGCCGTGACGACGAGCCTCGGAATGCCCCCCTCAACGTCGTGTTCGGCAACGACGGCAGCCTGGTTGCCGTCGAAGACCAGCGTGGCACCGTCCGCGTTTGGTCCTGTGACGCACTCCAAGACGAGCCGCGTGTTCACGAGGAGATCACGGTCGGCAGCCCCTCGCTGAGATTCCTGCCCGGCACCGAGTCGCCCCGGTTCCTTGCACGTACGGCGGAGGGTCTCTGCGCCTTCGACGCGCGTACCGGCGAGATCCTCTCCGTTGTCGCTCCACTCCTGACGGGCCATTTCACGACGGATGCCTCGGGTGAGACCCTTTGGGCCGACGTCGGCAACGGCGAGCTATGCCGGGTCGATCTGGCCGGCGATACGCCCAACGTTCATGCCACGATTACACGGGGAATGATCGGAGGCATGGCTTTCGACCGCACCGGCGAGCGACTCGCGGTGGCGACAACGGATGGAACCGTGCTCCTCTGCGACGCGAACGACCTCCAGATCCAGTCGAGACTGGAGGATGATTCCCTCTCCTTCCAGTCCGTGGCGATATCGCCGCGCGACTCCACTCTCGCCGTCGCCTCGAGCAGCCGGAGCATTCGTGTCTGGTCTCTCGACCAGGCTCTCAGGAACGGCTCGCGGACGTACGAATCGAGAGGGAGTGCCGCCTTCCCTGAGGCTTCGTCGGTCGTCTTTATCGAAGGCGGCGCCGAGGGCTTTCGGCCCGTCCGCCTCGACCTGCGAAGCGGTACTCGGACCGAACCCTTCGCCCTCGATTCCACCATCGACCACACTCGCATGTGGGCTCGGGCCTGGGCGCCGGACGGTTCGAGTGCGGTCTGCGCCTCGTATCCTCTCGCGCCGGTACTCGTGCATTGCCGGGGCACCTCCACCCCGCTGGCGATCGAGAAGGTGAAGAACGCCGCGTATTCGCCGGACGGCGACTGGGTACTCATTGTCGATGAGCGAGATCGCTTGCAGTGCTTCTCCACCGACAGCCGTGATCCGAACGAAGGCGGTCGGCTGCCTGCGAGGCCGGATACGCTTGCCGCCGACATCGAAGCCGCGTGCAGCATCTGGATCGACTCCGACCACCTGCTCGTCGGAGACCGCCACGGCCGGCTCCACCGGGTGCAGCGTTCGACCTCCCGGGTAACTTCTGAATGGCCTGTTCTCGATGCGGAGATCGTCTCGATCTCGGCCACGCCCGACCGTTCCCGGATCGCGCTCGGATCCTCCGACGGCTCCGCCGTTGTCCTCGACGCAGCCGGCGCAACGGTGATCCACCGAACGGCACGGCACGATTCCAGCATCTCGAGCGTGGCGCTCACGAGCATGGGCGACCGGCTCGCCATCGGCTCCGCCGACGGTATCCTCCGGCTTGTCGATCCTGCGAGTGGCGAGGTGACCTTCACCCGGGCGCTGGGACAGCCGATCTGGAGCCTCGCGTTCAGCCTCGACGACCGCGCCCTCGCCGTCTGCCTGGAGCCCGCGGAGCTACACGTGCTCCTCAGCGGTACACCGATCGAGCATCGGATCCACGAGCTGTTCGAGGACCTGATCATCCCCAGCGACGTACGACATCGCATCGACGTCATGGCGGAGCTGACCGAGACGGAGCGCGCTGATGCCCGACGCGCCGTGGCCGCAACGATACACCGACTCGATCCGGCCGACCTGAACGAACAAGCCTGGCGAGTGGCGAGCCTCCCCGGCGCAACCTTTGCCGAGTACGAGCTCGCGCGCCGTAAAGCAACGGCCGCCGTCGAGCTCGATCCCGATAACGGATATCTACTGAACACTCTGGGCGCGACGCTATATCGCTGCGGAGAGATCGACGAAGCGATCGATGTACTCGAACGCTCGCGCACGTTGAACCTGGGCCGGCTCCCCGCAGATGACGCGCTTCTATGCATGGCCTACGCGGCTCGCGGTGACCTTCGCACGGCGCAAGCCGCTCTTGAACGTCTCGAAGCCGTCGACGTCGCCGGAGGCTGGGGCTGGTCGATGATCAAGCTCCAGACCGAAGCGAAGGCACGGGTCGACGACGCCGCGGCGCGGTGACCACGCAGCACCGCGGCCGGATGGTAGCCTAGCCGAGCCGTCACAATCGGCGCCGCCACACGTCCGTTCACCCCGGAGAGACCCGACTCATGGCCGCCCTCATCACCGTGCTCCTGTTCGCACTGGCCGGCAACGCCGCCGACGACCACGCCGACGCCGCGCGCAAGGCGAAGGACGCATCGAACTGGGCGGAGCTCGAGTCGGTGGCGACCGCGTGGAGCCTCGCCGACGCCGAGAACCCGCCGGCCCTCGCCTACCTGGCTCTGGCGCAGGCACAGCTGAAGAAGTTCGACGCGTGCGCGGCGTCATTGCAGAAGATCGAGACGCTGGGCCGTTCGGTCGACAGCTCGTTGCGCGGCTACGGCGGCGTGCCGATGACCGACGTGGTCAACGCGCTGTACTCCCACTGCTGGGCCAACTGGTCGCCGGAGTTCAACCGCGAGTGCTGGAGCCCCGTGTTCGACGCGTTCCCGGAGAGCCCGTCCGCACTCGTGCCGGCCGCGCGACTGCTGATGTCGGCGCTGGCCCTCGAAGACCCGGCGGGAATCGAGCGATTCGAGGCGTACTTCGACGCCCGGATCGAGCGCGAGGATCAGGCCAAGCGCAACCTCGGCACTCCGAAGACACGCTACTACTACGCGCAGGCCTACGTGCGGGCCGGGGTCGGCGGCGAGAAGACCATGCGCCTCGCGAGCGAATCCTACGAGGCCGCCTGGGCGTCGGCCGTGCGTCAGCACCGCTACGAGGGCGAGACCGACGAAGGTCACGACCTGGCCAAGCTCGAACAGGTGCATCTGTCGACCGATGACGAGTACAACGTGCTGGCGCTCGCAGCGGTGCTCTCCCGTGCCTACGAGGCCGACACGAACCCGCTCGCCGCCGAGGAGGCCGCGCCCTCGGTCACGTTCGACGATGTCACCGACGAGGTCGGGCTCGGCGGAGTGCGCGCCGGCCGCGTCGCGGTCGGCGATTTCGACGAGGACGGCGATCCCGATCTGTGCTTCTCCGGGCGGCTGTTCCGCAACGACAAGGGAAAGCGCTTCGTCGAGGTCGACGCCAAGGCCGGCGGGATCGCGCAGCGCGGCAGCTCGGCGCTGTTCGGCGACTACGACAACGACGGCGATCTCGACGTCCTGCTCCCGGCCGGGCCGCATCCGCGACTCTGGCGCAATACCGGCAAGCGGGGGCGCTACGCGTTCGAGGACGTCACCAAAGAAGCGGGCCTCGATGCCATCAAGATCACCGCCCCACCGGAAGGCGCCGCGTGGGTCGACGTCGACGGCGACGGCTGGCTCGACATGTACCTGGCCGCGTACGAAGCTCCGATGTCGACCGGGCACCAGGATCACCTCGTGAGGAACAACGGCGACGGCACCTTCAGCTCGGCGACCGAAGCGAGCCAGGTGGGCGAAGTGGCCGTGCAATGCGGTCGCGGCGTGGCCACGGCCGACTTCGACGGGGACGGCGATCGCGACCTCTACGTGTCGAATTACCGGCTGAACCCGAACTTCCTGTTCGAGAACGACGGCCAAGGCGTGTTCACCGAGACGTCCGAGGCTCGCGGTATCCGCGGCGTTCGGCAGCCGTCCGACGGCCGCTACTTCGGTCACACGATCGGCTCGTGCTTCGGCGACGTCGACAACGACGGCGATCTCGACCTGTTCGCCGCCAATCTCGCTCACCCTCGCTTCGTGTTCCAGGGCTTCTCGAACCTGTCGATGCTGTACATCAACTCGGGGCCGGAGGGCGGCTACCGCTTCACCGACGAGCGCCGTGAGCGCGGCATCCGCTTCCAGGAAACCCACTCGGACCCGGCGCTGGTCGACTTCGACAACGACGGCGACCTCGACCTCTCGCTGACCTGCATCTACGAGGGCGTGCCGACGGCGCTGTACGAGAACGACGGCAGCGGTCGGTTCACGCCGATCACCTTCCGCTCGCGCGCGGTGGCGTTCAACGGCTGGGGGCAGGCGTGGCTCGACTTCGACGGCGACGGTGATCTCGACTGGCTGGTCGCGTCGAACAGCGGCTGCCGCCTGTTCCGAAACGGCGGCAACGACAACCATTGGCTAGCCCTGCGACTCGACGCCAAGCGCGCCAACCGCTACGGCATCGGCGCCCGCGTCACCGTGAAGACGCTCGAAGGAGACGCGTCGCGCACCTTCGTTCGCGAGCTGACCTCCGCACGCGGCACGACCTCCCAGGACGGCGAGATCCTGCACTTCGGCCTGGGCGACTACGCCGGCAAGGTGCGCCTGACGGTGCGCTGGCCCGACACCCTTCAGGAAGAGAGCCAGACCGTGCGCACCGACCGACAGTTCAAGGTGAAGCAGGTGCGGACCGTGCGCGCCAAGCGAACGAAGGACTGAGTCCGCGACGCCGCGCGATCTCCTCCTGCCTCATTCCACCAACCGTCTCGGTCAGGGGAGCACCTCCAGGACGACACCGTTCGTGACACTCGCGCCCTTCGAGCTCACCGCGCCGGGATCGAGAATGACCCCCTGGAACGTCAGCACGGTCCCCACCGGGAACGCGGGAAAGAGGATCGTCGTCGTCGCACTCTCGGGGTCGTCCGTCGGAAACCCGAAGAGGTTGCTCGATCCGACGAGATTCGTCTTGCCGATGTTGTTGGCCACGAGCACGGGCGTCGCCCCCTCGTTCAGCAGGAACGGGAAGCACGTCGTCCCCACGTCAAAGGGCAGCGTCGCGGCCGTCGAGGCGTTCGGGGTCCCGATATCCGCGTGCAGGACGAAACGTCCGTTGCCTCCCGTCACCGGCTTCAGCACGGAGACCGACACGACGTCGCCGTCGAAGAGCTCGACTGTCTGATCCGGACCTCCTGTCGATCCCTGGATGTACAGGACATCGCCCAGGAAGCCGCCGTTCGCCTGATTGACGGTCCCGTTCAGGCAGAGCGGAGTCGAGAACATGTAGGCGGCACCCGCACCGCCGTCAGCCGACTCGGCGGCCACGAACAGGAAGCTTTCGCTCAGAGCCACGTTGCTCCCGAAATTGTCCGACGCGCCGGCATCGCTCGCCAGGATCCGCTGGTCCTCGCTCCACATCGAGGCCGCCCGGCGAAACACATAGCATGAGCCGACATTGTTATCACGCCACGAACCGATCGCGGCGATCCCGCCCTCGAGCGCCACCGAGGATCCGAACTGCTCGTTCGAGGAGGCCCCGCTCCCCACGAGCTTCTGCGTCTGCAACCAGGTCGAGCCGTTGTACTCGAACGCGAAAGCAGCCCCCGTGCTATTCGAGTCCCCCACCGCGCCGATCATGGCCAAGCCCCCGTCGAGGGCGACACCGGATCCGAACCCGTTACCGGCCACGGGCTGGCTCGGCGTGATCTTCTGTTCCTCGACCCAGGTCGAGCCGTTGTAGCGGAAGTAGTACGCCGCCCCGCCGGTGCCGCTTGCCCCAGGGGTGCCGATCAGGCACGCTTCGCCGTCGACCGCGATCCGGTTCCCGAACTGATCGCTCGGCACCGCATCGCTGGCGACCAGCTTCTGCTCCTCGACCCACGTCGAGCCGTCATAGCGGAAGACGTAGGCCGCGCCCGGACGGCTCACCTTGCCATTAGCGCCGATCACCGCGACGTCCCCGGAGAGCTCGAGGTTGATGCCAAAGAAGTCGGCCGGCTGCGGATCGCTCGCCACCAGCTTCTGGCGCTCGACCCAGCTCGAGCCGTCGTACTCGAAGAAGTAGGCGGCCCCGGTCAGAGGCCCGCCGTCATCGTCCAGGATCGCACCGATCATCATCCGATCGCCATCGAGCGCCACCCAACCGCCGAACAGGCTGTTATCGGCGTCGCTCGCCGTCAGGACCTGGGTCTGCGTCCACGCCGAGCCGTCGAACCGGTAGACGCGCACGGATCCGTCGTTGAAGGAAGCACCCACGGCTGCGAACTCGCCACTGATCGCGAGGCCGTCATCGGCGAAACCCGTGTTCGGGCCTACCGAGAGCTTGATGAGCTCGTCGTAGTCCGTGGCCCCGGCGTCCCGAGAAAGCCCCCCGAGCATCAGGCACAGGAGGATGGCTGAAAGAACGATACGGCTTGCGTGCTTCATGGCGATTCAGACTCCCGAGATCTCGTTTGGGTTTCCGAAGCCCCGCCGTTCGAGGCGCGCGCTTCGTACATGGGTGCATACACCAAACCCTGGCCAGCCCGAACCGATAAATGACGGAAATCCGGAGTATCTGGCCGATCGGCGACGCGGAATGCGTGGAGGGCGTGAGTCACGCCCCGTGATCATCGCACGACCACGGTCACCCCGTTCGTCACCGAGGCGCCGAGGCTCGATCGAGAGCCGCTGTCGGCAATGATGCCCTGCAGGAAGAACGTGACGGGAACGCCGACGCCGTTCGGACGCCTCAGGATCCGGCTCGGCGCGGGACGCGAGGGCAGATCCGGTCGCCCGAGCCGCGCGAAACCCGTGTTGTTCCAAGTCACGCGCAGGCTACCGGGGAACGGATCGGAGAAGACGCTCGAATCGAGCTCCGTGAATGCCGTAGGCTGGCACAGCACTCCGATGTGGAGCGGCACGACTCGCGTGGTCTCGGGTGACGGCACATCAAGCCACGCCCACAGCGCGAAGCTCGCCGTCGAGGGACCCGCCGGGGGCGCCGTCATGAACACGTCGAGGGGGTCGGTCGGAGCGAGCGACACGGTACGCGCCTCGCCGGATCCCGCGGAGCCGTTCACGAGCAGAACGTCCGTCGTCGCGCCGCCACGCGCGTTCACGGTTCCGAGCACGCAGCTTCGTTGCCTGGAGAGATTGCGATGGAGCGCGAGGCATGCGTCGCCGCCCACCACGAGGTCCGCGCGACCGTCGCCATCGAGATCGGGTGCTGCGAGCCGCATGCGAAACGATCCCGTTCCGAACAGACGCACCGGCTCGAAGCGGCCCCGTCCGTCGCCGTTCGCCTGGTACAGGTACCGGAAGTCGCCGAGAATGAGATCGGGCACCCCGTCACCGCTCACGTCCGCGACGACACCACCCTTCGGATCGAAGGGAACGCCGCTGATGAACGGTCCGCGGAACCGCCGTCGTCCGTCGCCTAGCCAGACGAACACAGTTCTCTGAGGTGGCCCGCCGGCGATGTGGATCAAGTCGAGATGACCATCGCGGTCCACATCCGCGAGCTCGACGCGCCGATTCTGTGGGCCGGACACGGACATCGCCAGCGCGACCTCGAATCGGCCATGGCCGTCCCCGAATCGTACGAGCCCATCCTCGGTAGCGAGGTCGAGGTTGCCATCCTCGTCGATATCGCCGACCTCCATGTCGTCGGGACCGGGCGAAAACGTTGTCGCCAGCGCGAAGTCGAAGGTCCCGTCTCCCCGCCCGAAGAGCGGCTGCACGCCCGGATACGCACGCATGCCCACGAGCAAGTCCAGGTACTCGTCGTCACGATTGTTGAAGTGCCCGGGCTGAATCGAAGTCGGCTCGGCCGGCATCAACTTCGATCCCGCTTGCTCGAAGCCGCCCTGGCCATCGCCGAGGTACACGTAGACGAATCGGTTCGCCGAAACCGCGACATCCTCGCGGCCGTCGCCATTGAAATCGGCGGCCGCCACCAACCGGCACTCACGCGCGATCACCGAACCACGCCGGTAGTCGAGCACCGACGTCTCGTCCGTCCGGAGGTATATGACGACTTCGCTGCCGTCCACCGTCGCCACGTCGAGGCGGCCGTCTCGATTGAAGTCCCCCGTTGCGAAGTTCAGGAAATCGTTGTTCTGGGCGACGAGCGTTCTCCCCAGCGCGGTCCCGACCGGGAAGTGTCCCGATCCGTCGACAGGGTTGAGCGCCACCGCGAGCGCGAATGGTCCCGAGAGCGAGGCTCCGATGACGAGGTCGGCGGTGCCTTCCTCATTGAAGTCGGCGGAGACGATACCGCCGGCCGCGGCTGAGACCGGCGTGGAACGGATCGCGGGAAAGCCGCCGGTTCCGTCGCCCATGAAGATCGAGAGCAGGTACGAGGCAGTCGCCCCGATGGATCCCGTCGTTGCGAAATCGAGCGCCCCGTCGCCGTTGAAGTCCCCGGTGACGCCGTACTGCCCGGGTCGATCTCCGTCGATGATCACCTCGCCGTCGAAGCCGTCGCCGCGGCCACGAAAGAAGGACGCCCCTCCGTCCCCGAATGCAATCAGGTCGAGGACTCCGTCCCCGTCCGCATCCGCGGCAAGGATCTCCCACGGACGAATCGAAGTCCCGAGCGTCTGCCATGAACGGAAGCGACCGGTGCCGTCGCCGCGCAGGACCTCGAACGAGAAGGCGTTCAGGTTGTGCTCGACGATGTCGAGAAGCCCGTCGCCGTCGAGATCGGCGGCCGAAAGGCGGGTGCGATCGCTGTTGTCGCCGGTCGCGAGGGTAAAGGTGCCGTCCCCGTTGCCGCGGAAGGAGCGCCGTCGCACGCTCTCCTGCAGGAACACGAGGTCGGGGTGCGAGTCGCCGTTCATGTTTCCGAGCACCAGGTCCGTCGGGCCGCCGAGCCCCGCGAGGATTTGCTGCGTGAGCACGAACGTGCCGTCCCCGTTGCCGAGAAGCACATCGACTCTCGAGGCTCCCCCGGCAACCGCGTCCAGTACACCGTCACCGTCGAGGTCGGCCACCGCGAGCTCGCGCGTCGGTACCGGCACGCTTGCCGAGACGGCGTGCCCAAATCCTCCCTCCCCGTCGCCTCGGAAGAAACGGATCCGGCCCTGAGCAGAGAAGCCGATGACGTCCTGATGGCCGTCGCCGTCGAAGTCGCCGCTGACGGGTCGGTGCGCGCCGGCGCTGCCGATGTTGGTAATCGACTCCAGGTCGAGACCTTGCTGCGCGGCTGCGGACCCCGGTCCGAGCACCACGGCGAGCCAGGCAAAATGAACGATCGTTCGAACGAGGTGCGACATGCGATTTCCTCCACGTGAGGTCCCAGGGACCAGGGAGGGATTGCAATCCGCGGACCGCTCCCGTTTGAGGCGCCGAAGGGCTCCATCACCCCGGAACGCGGCTCGGCGAGAGGTCGGGCGTTACGACACCCGAAGAATGTCACGATCGAGTAACCGGCACCGAACGTGACTGCCGCCTGGACTTCCGGCGTCTCGAACAACGTCGGTAGGACGAACCTACTGGGCGAGGGCCGGTACTACGGCACTCCGACCGGGGATCCTGAGCGGGCGACGACGAACCTCTACTACCCGGACCTGCCAGTGGGAAAGGTTCTCACGCTCCAGGGCCTGATCTTCCAGCCGGGATCGGTGAGCTCGAAGGGAGCGGCGCCAATTCAAGCGAGCCCCTGATCTCCCCTCCTTTGCCGCTGACAATCGTGCTGGCCGTGACCGAAACCGGCCGAGAACCGCAGATCGGAATCGACCAGCAACGAAGGAGATGAATCCATGCTCAAGAGCCTGCCCTCCGCTCTTCTGATCGCGCTCGCGATCGTCACGGCGGCGCTGCTCGTCCGTACGGCTCCCGGTGTGGACGCCGCGGGAGGCCCAGCTGAACAGCGGATCTACCTTACGAAGACGTTTGACCGGGACGAGGAGAAGGTGTTCGGGACCGTTCCGTCCGGCAAGAAGCTGCTATTGATGGACTTTCAATCTCAAGAAGGCAGCGACCGATTCGAGGTCAAAGCGGATGGGCAACGAGTCGGGCCGGAGTTCTTTGGTGTCGCGTTCGATGGCGTGAAGACCTTCGGCGCGGGCATTGAAATCAAGGGAGGCCAAATCTTCTCGGTACGCCGATTCAATACGAGCAGTTCGCCAACCATTCGCCTCTTCATTGGCGGCCTTCTCCTCGACGAGTGAAGCCGCCTGAACATGAGTGAACTACTGGACAACCACGGTCACTGCATTCGTCAGGCTGACCGCTTTCGTGCCCGCTGACGCAGGGTCGATGATCAAGCCCTGGAACGTGAGAACCGTACCCTGAGGCAGTGCCGGGTAGGAGAGCTCACTCCTCGCTGGATCCGGATCCTCCGTGGGCACGCCGAAGTAGTTGCTTTCCCCCACGCTCCCGGTCCTACCGATGTTATTGGCGACGATCACCGGCGTCGCGCCACTACTCGTCAGCAACGGGAAGCAAGACGTTCCGATCCCGAAGGGAAGGATGCTACCGGATGAGGCCGTCAGGTCGCCCGTGTTCGCATGAATCACGAACCTCCCGTTTCCCCCGGCGATGGGCTTCAGCACCGTAACCTCGAGAAAGTCCCCGAACGTCGCAGCGACGGTTCGGTCCTCTCTGCCATTCGAGCCGTTGAGGCACACGGTGTCGATGAAGAAGCCATTGCCGGCGTTTGTCGTCCCGATCGAGCAACTCTCCGCCACAATTCGGAAGCGATAGGTCGAGTCGTTCTCGATGAAGCTTGGGTCGCGATCCCAGTTCCAGCTGAAGATCGGCACGACACCGTTCCCGGTATCGACGACCTGGAGCGTGAAATCGGGCAAGGAGCGCATGAGGGGAGTGTTCTCCGGGCCCGAAGCCGGGGTCTCGATGAGCTCGATCCGGAAGTCGCTCATGGTGAGCAACTTGTCGTTCAGCGCAGCCGTCAGAGCCCCGTCGTTGATCTCGAGAGGTGCGAGTGAGGGATTGCAGCCCATGCTACCGGGATCGAACAACCCGAGCAGGAACATGCAACAGTTGTACCCGTTGAAGACGGTCAGAAACGCATCCGAGATCTGCTGCCCGTTCGACATCGTGCAGTCGAGTCCTGAGTCGATGACGAACTGCGCCCAATCGGCGCCGTCCAGGCAGGATCGATCGGAACCGCGGACCAGAGCTCGTCGCCATCGAAGCTCAGCGAGAACTCCCCGGACTCGAGAATCGCCTGTCCTGCGGCCGGGCCGGCGACCCCCGTTGCAAGCCCCGCCATCAACAGCATGATCTGAAATGATCTCATGACCGATTGCCTTCCTTTCGTCTGCACGTCTCGACCTGATGCGATACGCACGACCGTTTCAGCCCGCAGCGCATGGGGAGCCGAACGCGTTGAAACGAATCGTGTCTGCCAAGGAGAACCGGATCGAGCCCATCACCCCGAACCGGAAAATCCGAATCAACGCAAGTCGATGGTCGATAACACGTTCGCACACACGAGAGGCATGGACGGCCAGCGCCGTCCTCGATAGGAAGGGAGCCCGCGCCCAAGCATGTTGGACGCGGGCACGAGTCGCCGTCAGCGGGGGCCCGGAGACGCCGCACGTGGAGTCTTCTACGGAACGATACTCACCACGATCGCGTTCGTCATGCTCGCCCCCCTCGAGCTCATCGAACCGGGATCGACGATGATTGCCTGGAACGTGAGAACCGTTCCGAAGGGAATCTGCGGAGGATACTGGATCGTCGTCGTGGCACGATCGGGGTTCGGCTGGTTGATTCCGAAGAACGACGTCTGGCCGACGAGGTTCACCTTCCCGATGTTGTTCGCGACAATCACCGGGGACGCTCCGTGACTCAGGAAGAACGGAAAGCAAGACAAACCGATGTCGAACGGGAGCACCGCCGCGTTTCCGAGGCTGGGTTCACCCAGGTTGCCGTGAAGGACGAACTTCCCGTTTCCCGCATCACCGGGCTTCATGAGTGTGACCGCCAGACCCGTATTCTCGCCGACCTCGATGGCTCGGTCATCGCCACCGGTCGAACCGTTGATGACCAGGGTATTCAGCAGGAAACCGTTGCCCGCATTCACGGTGCCCTCGAGGCAGTTCGCTCCGAAGACATACATCGCGCCGCGGAAGGTGTCTTCACGCTGTGCTCCGAACAGCAGAGTATCGGGGCCGAGCGCCACAGAGCGGCCGAATGCGCTCTGCCCCCCGATTCCCGTCAGCTTCTGCGATTCGGACCAGTTCGCCCCATCGAAACGGTACAGGTAGCCCGCGCCGCTGTCCCCATCGTCCTCAGGCGCCCCGACCAATGCGAGCGTCCCTAGCAAGGAAACGGAGAAGCCGTACGCGTCACCCCCTTCGCGTTCGCTCGACGTCAGCTTCTGCTCTTCCACCCAGCTCGTGCCGTCGAAACGGAAGACGTAGGCGGAGCCGCGCTGACCGTCGTCACCGAACGCACCGATCAAAGCGGCGTCCCCGGACAGCGATACGGAGGTACCGAAGGAGTCACCCCCCGCCCCATCGCTGGCCGTCAGCTTGTGCTCTTCGACCCAGCTCGTACCGTCAAAACCGAAGATGTAGGCCGCTCCCGCGCCGCCATACGCGCCGATGATAGCCGCGTCCGAAGTCATGGACACGATCCCGAACGAAGCCCCGGCGCCGCCATCGCTCGCCGTCAACTTCTGTTCTTCCACCCAGCTCGTACCGTCGAAACGATACAGATACGCGGCGCCCTTCCCGTCGTCCGCGACCGCTCCGACCATCAAGGCGTCGCCGAACACCGATACGGAGAAGCCGAAGTAATCGCCTCCCGCGGCATCGCTCGCCGTCAGCTTCTGCTCTTCGAACCAGCTCGTTCCGTCGAAACGGTACACGTAGGCCGCACCCGTCCCTCCGACCAACGGAGATCCGACCACGGCCACATCCGCGCCCATCGAGACCGAACGCCCGAACTCGTTGACATCCCCGCGATCACTCGCCGTCAGTTTCTGCTCCTGCGCCCAGCTCGTCCCGTCAAATCTGAACACGTATGCCGAGCCCTTCGTTCCGTCGTCACCGACTGCTCCAACCAGTGCGGTGTCCCTGAACAACGACACGGAGTGCCCGAGCAGGTCACCGAACGCGCGATCACTCGCGACCAGCCTGGCAACTTCCTCGTAATCGGTCGCCATAGCACGGCCAGCGAACAGGATCGCGACCAAGCACAAGGACGACAGGACCCGCATTCCTTTCCCGACCGGTCCAGTCTTCATCCGGTCACCGCCCCTGCCTCGTACATCCGATTCGGTACCAGCTCGAGTCTTCATCACTCCGACCTCCTAGGCAGCACGCTCAGCGTATTCCGTGGGGACCCGAAGTGACGCACTTCGCGCCTCATTCCTGGGGTCCCTGGCCCTTCATGAGCCCTACTGCCTCGAATCACACCCTCGGTGCGCAGATCCGGACACGAAAACAGAAGTGCGCGCGTGGTTTTTGGGTTGGCTCCCCAGGCGCGCTGGGCCGCGGCGGCAGACTCGCCGCGCCCGGATTAATCCTTGCGCATCCTCACCGGAGGTCCGTCTGGTAGGGGGAGGCGGTACATCGCGTCCCGCCGTTGAAGCGAATCCAGGCAGTCCCCGTCCATGCAGAACCGAAGTTCCTCGACTCCACTCTCACTCGTGCCCGCTCTTCGATGTCGGCGACAGGCACACGCAATCCTGGTCGCGGCGGGCCTCCTGTTCGCGCTCGCGGGGTGCCATCACGCTGGCAAAGCCCCTGGCAAGGCTCCTGGCAAAGCCTCTGGCGCGGCCTTCGCTCCCGGCCCGCCCCTCTCTGAAGAGGGCGTGGTCGCCGAGGATCTGCAGCGGTCGTTGTCGGGCTTTCTCGCCCCACTCCGTCGCGGGGAGCTGAGCGATGCGCATACGGATCCCGACGAGCGTGAGCGCTACGCGATCTTCTACAAGAGTCTCTTGCGCGGAGCTCGAGACGCCGAGCCCGTCGTGCTCAAGTCGTATCCGCTCGATGGAGGCTCGTACCTGATTACCGTGGCCTTCATGGCCGGCGCGTCCGACGCGCTCAAGGTCTCCTGTATTGCCGAGCTCGAGGCGATACCGATCGAGGGCGGGTTCCGCTTCCGGTGTCCCTACGAGTACCGTACGGCCCAGTACGATCGCCGAACGATCGGCGACGTGACCTTCAGGTTCCGTGGATCCTTCGACAGGGAGCGCGCCACCGAGTTCACGCGGTTCAAGGCCGAGCTCGAGACGCATCTGGGGCGCGACCCCTCGCCCCTGGTGTACGACTGCTTCCAGAGCCTCGACGAGCTGCTCAAGGCCTTCGGTCTCGTGCATGACGCCTCGAAGTGCAACTTCCTCCGGCATGATCTCGGATTCCTGTGGGACGACGGCCGGCGATTCGCGACGGGCACGGCGAACGAGAGCTACATCTTCGGCTACGTTCGCGGCGCGCTCTCCACCGGATCCGCGACCTCGAACGCCACGTATGGGCCCTACGTCAACGGCGTCGCGGCCTACTACGGAGGCTATGGACTCAGCGGCGACTCCATGGAAGTGCTCGCTCGCCAGTTTCGCGAGGAGGTGGAGCGGCGCCCGGAGATCGACTTCCTCGAAGAGTTCAAGAAGGGGCGCAAGTCCTCTGTGAAGCGGCACTTCTCCTTCTACGTGATGTGCGCCTTCCTGTACGAGGAGATCGTCGTCCGTCACGGAGAATCGACGGCGCTTCAGCTCGTGCATTCGGGAGCCCAAGGCGAGAGGTTCTTCACCGACCTCGAACGCCTGATCGGCGTCACCGAGGAGAACTTCCACGCCACGATCCTGCGCCTGATCAGCGCTGAAGGCCGAGAGGCCTGAGGCGAGTTCGTCGGACGGTTGGCGGTGGATCCGTAGATCGCGTCCGCCCGGAGCTCCCTCCTACCGTCGTCGCCGGCCGCCCCCGCGGGTCGTCCGACCGCCCCGATTGCTGCCGTGGGATCGATACGTCGTGGCGCGAGAGGTGTGATGCGAGCCCGTTGTGCGCCGCCTGGCTTCGTGGTCCAGCCGCCCCACCGTGGTTTCACGCGCGGGGGAGCCGCCAGTCGGCGATGCGCGGCGCACGGAAGAGCGCTCGGAGCGCGTTGCGGGAACCGGGCCGGCGCGCTTCTGCGAATCCGTCCGGTTCACCTCGGGCGACGAGCCAGGCTCCCTTCCCTTCGATGACTCCGCAACGCGGTTCCACTTGCCTTTGGAGTAGGAGGACCAGCCCCTCTTGGCGTTGTGCTTGTAGATATTGCCGTCTCGACCGACATACACATCGTTGGAGTCGTTTCTGGCGGCGACGAAAGAGTCCCCCGTCCGAGGATTCGAGCCGCGGACGACCTTCCCGCCTTCCGAAGTCTGCCCGGCCACGACCGTACCTCGCGGCCCTGACTTTCGCGTGACTCGCGCCCAGCGATCTCCATCGGAAACGACCGTCCGGCCTCGTGAAGCGTACGGCGAGCGCGCTCCGCGGTGCGACGCATAGACGCCGGTGTGAGGGTTGAAGGCCTCCCCCGCCCATGCGCTCCCCCGCGGTCCGTAGGCGCGGCGCGCACGACCGTATGTCCCGGTGCGCGCGTTGTACCAAGCGCCTCGCCCGGCGCCCCCGTACGGCCCATGGTATCGAGCCGCACGGTAGTACCCGCCGTGATAGTGATTGTAGTGCGCGGCACAACCGTACGAGTACCAACAAGCACGAGGCGGGTAGTAGTGGTAGTGCGTCACATGATCCGAGCCGAGCCAGAATCCGGCACCGAACAGAAGCAGTCCCGAAGCGACATACGCGCCATGGTATCCCGAGGTGTAGCCCACGTAGACAGAGTCGTCGTCGTAGTCATACACGTAAACGTAGGTGACGTTGTGCTTCGGGTGGGTCGAGGGAATCTCGTGGAGGACCGCGGGAACGCTTGTCGCCACACTCCAGGGCCCCGTTGCCGATGCTGCGACGAACCAGATACCTCCGTCGCAGCAGAAGAACTTCCCATCCACTCCAAAAACGTCATATGCCGTATTGACCGCATACGTCACGCCATCGAGCCCGGCAATCTCAACGAAGTCGGGCTCGCCCTCATACTCGACCGTAAGCGTCGTACCCTTCCGATCCACCTTCGCCTTGCGGGGGATGGAGGCCTGGATCACGGCGAGCTCGGCGTCTTCCGTCCCGGGCACCGATGCGAGCACGTCTCCAACGGGACTGTCACGAGGGATCTTGGCGAAGTCGCCGGGGAGGTCTTCGGTCGCCGCCGACCACGGCCCGTCGAGGTTCTCGGCGCGGAACCAGCGGCCGGCGACCAGAACGTAGAACCGATCCTCGACCGAGTGACGGAAGAGGTACGAATCCGTGTTCCTTGCATAGAGAAGGCTCGTGCCTGAAATCGGGACAAAATCCGGAGGTCCTTCCGTGCGGATCAGTTCGGCCGGGCGCGTCGAAACATAGACCTCCGGCAGGAAAAGCGGATCGAGCACGCCGGGGACCTTCTCTCGGACGTCGTCCCAGTTGTCGCCCTCGGGAAGCCTCGAGAAGTCGTCCGGCAACTCCTTCGCGGCTCTCCATCGCCCCTCCGTCACGTCCGAAGTCGCAAGCCATGCGCCTTCGTTCAGGAGGTAATAGGTCGCCCGCTTCGAATCCAGGAAGAGATCCCAGTTCGTGTTGACAGCGAAGAGGAGCCCCGTGCCCTCGATCGGCTCGAAGCGCGGCTCGCCGACGAAGATCACGAGTATGGACGCCGTCTCGCTGCGATAGATCGGCGGAGGCTCGAGGCTGACCTCGATCTCGCGCGCCTGGTGGTCCAATCGTTCCAGGCTCGCGAGCACGCGGTCGAGCGAGATATCGAATGTCCCGGCGGGAAGAGCCTGTCGAATCGTACTCTCGAGCTCCGTAGCACGACCCGGCGGCAGGCTCGGGAAGTGAACTTCGTCGATGGAGAGCGCCTCGATCCGAACCTGGCGAGATTCGAAACTGGTGACCGTACGAGCCGTGAGCCGCATGCTCCCGTAAACCGGCTCCTCCTCCTCCCCATGCTCGACCGCAACGGCCGCTCGACCCACCAGCGTCTCGTGATCCTCCCAGCTCTCCAGCTGCGGCTGGTAGACCGTGAAGCGCTGATTGTCGATGTCTCGCACGCGCGGCCACTGCAGATCGTCTGAAGCCTCGCTGCGTTCCATCGCCTCCTGCCCGCGCACAATCGACGGAGCGAGTGCGATCCCGATCGAAGCGACGAGCAGGATGATCTTGGCGCGATGCATGATCCTCGTTTCTCCTGGACCGAATCTCTCAATGCCACGACATGAAGGTCGCAACGGTTTCCACGGTCTCCGGTCGCAGATTCTCGATCCCTTCGTAGGGCTTTCCTTTTCCGAGCTTGTTGTGCGGGTACTTCGAGATCCTCTTCATGTGGCGCTTGGCCATATCCTGAAAGCTCGCCCCCGTCCAAAGAGACTGGCCGATCAGCGGGTGCTGCTCCCTGGGGTCCCGGTAGACGTTGAAGACACCCGCAGCCGCCGCGGGCATCCCCGGCGCCGGCAGATGCATCTTCCACTCCTGCTTGACGATCGCCCGCAGCAGTTCGTTCTGGTACACGTACACGTAGTCGCGCCGTCCTTGCCCCTGACCCAAGAAGAGAACCGGCGTTTGGTCGACGCCGTCGATCACGCGGTCGCGGGGAATGTACTCGTCGGCCTGTGCCACGCGTGCAAAGGTCGTGAAGAGATCCGAGGCATGCATGATATCCGCGGCTCGGCTCCCTGCTTCGATCGCCCCAGGCCATCGAGCATAGGCATCGACACGGATGCCACCCTCGAGGAAATCCGTCTTGCCTCCGCGATAGATGAGCTGGTTCAGGCCAGACGTCCCTTCATAGTGATACATCAGCCCGTTGTCCGCCATGAACACGACGAGCGTGTTCTCGGCAATGCCCAGCCGATCGATCTCGTCCAGAAGCTCACCGAACCAGCGATCGATCACCTCGAGCTTCTCGGCCATGAATCCCCCGTTCAGTGACTGCGCCTGCTCGGGATGCACGAAGTTCAGCGGATAGAGCGGCCAGTACTGGAGAAAGAACGGCTGATCCTTCCCCGCCATCTCTTCCAACTGCTCCTTCGCCTGGCGTTGGTACCGCTCGTTCATCCGTTCGTAGTGTGCCTGCGTCCAGGTCTCCCCGGGCTTCAGATCGACCTCGCGCGCCGTGCCTCCCTTGCGCGCCTCCAGCCCGGTAACCAGGCCGCTGGGCTTGAACTTCTTGTCGACCTCGAGCGCACCCGACTGCGTACCGCCAAACCATCCGAGGAGATTGTTCGCGCGCGCCGCTTCGGGAGACATCAGGGCCAACTGGACCTGTTGGTGTGCGGGAAAGGCAGCGAAGTCAAACCCCTGATTGTGCGGATACGCCTGCTCGATGTCGCCTTGATGCCACTTCCCGATGTGGGCCGTACTGTAGCCGGCCTGGCTGAGGACCTCGGCAATCGTCACTTCGCTGCTCGCGAGCCCCTCACCCACCAGCGCGACCTTGACCTCCTTGATGCCCGTCCGGATCGGATGCCGGCCGGTCAATGTCGCGGCACGCGTCGGCGTACAAGATGGCTCGGTGTACATGCGATTCATCGAGAGGCCCTGCGCCGCGAATGCATTGATGCGCGGCGTCTGCACCCCCATCACGTCATTGAGCGCGGGCTTTCCCATCTGTCCGAAACTGACATCGTCAATCAGGACGAACACGATGTTCGGTCGCTTCCCGTCGTTGGCTCGGCGAAGTCCGGCGAGCCGCTCGTCGATCTTCCGGTCTTGTTCCGCCCACACGTCGCGATATTGAGCTTCGATGAACTCGTACTCACCATCGCGAACGATCGGGTCGTCAGCCATGGCCGACGGACCAAGAAGCAGGGCAAGCGCAAGGATCGCGCCAGGTAGACGTTTCATTCGACAGAGTGGACTCATGTGTGAAGCTCCCGATACGATTCGTTTCATTCTCGGCTTGGCGCGCTCCCGCAGGACCCGCTACGTTCGGGCAGCGTAGGGAAGCCCACCGGCCAGGAGACATCAAGAATCGGCAAACTGCCGTGCGCCCCCAGCGACTCGGGGCCTGCAACGGATCTCGCCCTACCCTCCCGGGAGCCGCTCATTTTTTCTTCGGAATCGGAGGAACGCTCCTCGTCCGGCGACGCTTGCGTCATCAGGACGGCGACGGCAACAGCTGTCGCGCCGATACGGAAAGCGTGCTTTCGACAGGAGAAAGGAGTGAGGATCATGCTCTTCATTCGAACCCAAACGACGGCGATGATCGCCGCAATCCTCTTTGCCGCAATCGGTTCGGCGCCGGCATTCGCCGGTTCGGGCTGCCAGAGAGGGCTCATCTTCGAGAGTTACTTCCACACCGCGATCGACGACGCCTGCCTCGAAATCGACGCCCAGTCGGGCAAGCTCAAGATCAGCAACCTGGGCTCTTCCGGCTGCGACGGGGTCTCGATCGCCCCGGGGCCGCTCACGTTTCCCGTCGAGTGCGACGCCGAGTTCGAGCCGGTCTCTCTCGACGAGCCGAACTCCTCGATGACGGCCACGATGCGCGGGCTGCTCTCCCAGGGGCCGCCCGATAGCATGATCATGGAGCTGCACGCCGAGAACGACGGGAACGACGTCGTCATCACGGCCGACTTCTCGCCCCTCGGTTCGCAGACGCACACCGTGGAGGTGTATGCCCAGGGCACTCTCGTCCACTCCCTCTCGGGCAGCTCGGGGCCGGCGGTCCGGCTGGTGGCTCTTCCTCGGGCCGCGTTCGCCAAGATCGGTGCCATCAAGGGCGAGATGGTCGACCAGGTGGGGCCCCCGCCGGTCCACGAGAACTGGGAGATCGACTTTGACCAGCTCGCCGACATCCTCGTGGTGGGCGACGGCACGACCGTTCCGGGCGATCGAGTCCGCATCATCGCCGAGAGCCCGACCGATCGGGCGCAGGAAGTCTCGAAGTGCGAGTACCAGGCCGGTGGTCTGCTCGTCCCCGAGATCGAGATGATCGCGCTCGACATCAGCGGCACGATGGTCGACCCCTGCCAGGAGCCGGCGAACGAGGGCACCCGCGTACTCTACGTCAACGGAAGCCAGGGCGGCGACGGCGGCCCGTACAACGTGCAGGCCAATGGTGGCGACCTGGTGTGGGCAGCGCTTCTCCTGCCGGATTCCGGTGGCAACGGAAAGTTCGTCATGCACGCGAACTACGGTTCGCCGACGCCCGTCACGGTGACTTCACTTCCGGCATCGATCGGAACGTTCTGCTTCCCGCTCCTCCTGGCGGGTGGCGCCGATCCGGCCGCGGTCTGGAACAACATCGGCAAGGAAGGAGCCATCGGCTCGAGCGAGTACTTCGACGGAACCCCGATGGCCGATCCGGACAAGGCTCCTGTCGTCTTCCTGCAGCTCGTCGGCGGCGACGCAGTGAACCTGCCGCCCGGAACCGACGTGACCCTCCAGGGAGTGATCATCGACCCGGCTTCCATCAGCCCGAAGTCGGCGAGCTCGACGAACGCCGTCACGCTCCAGATCCTCTAAGCTTCGACGATCGCGATTCACCGTTCGAAAAGATCTTCGATGACGGCGACAGGCAACTGTCGCCGTCATCGTTCATTTCCGGCCGGGCCGAATCGATCCAACCGCCGGAAGTTACGAGACCGTTACCGTGCGATCGTGCCGAACTGGTAGTCTTGGCTCCTGAATCTGCGGGCCGAAGCAAGCCCCCCACGCAATCACGGAGGAGCACCATGACGCCAAGCCGTTCACGATCCGTCCACGCCCTCCCCCTCGGGATCGCGGTCTCGATTCTCTGTGTGGCGTTGGCAGCCCGCCAACCCTCAGCGCAGCCTCCCCAACCGGAGAAGCCAACGTCCGCCGCCACGCCGACCGACGCCGTGAAGACGGTTACGGATGAAGCCCTGTTTCTCGACCTGATGGAGAACCACTGGGCGAAGATCTTCCCCAAGGGAGACCGAAACGTCGGCGGGCCGCAATTCTTCAAGTACATCTACGAGCAGCTCGCGACCAACCATGATCTCTTCAAGCGGTACAGCCGCTTCTACTGCGGTGTGAGTGGCGCGATCGTTGACCCTGGCTACCAGCAGCGATTCGACCTGGTCAAGATCAAGGACAGCGAAGGACGCTGCGTGATCGGCAAGTACTACCGCTGCTGCTGGCCGTGCTCGTGCGACATCATGAAATACGCCCGGGTGGAGAAGGCCACGCTTCGCCTGCCCAGGGACCCTGGCGGAAAAGAAGAGACCTACTGGGTCCTGACGATCGGAGATCCGTGCTATCGCTGCGACTCAACTCCATGCACCGATCTGCCCCCTGAGGTGACCACGTACGCGTGCAAGGACAAGGTGACCTCGAATGGCCTCCGCGTCAGCGACGGCCGACTCACGAGCGGCAAGTCCGGACGCCTGGTCTTCGCGCTCCTGCATGACGCCGCCCCGGCTGACGAGACGTCGGATGAAGTGAAGGCCAACCTCATGACCCGATGCACGGGAAGAATCAACGCCTCGCCCGAAGAGCTGAAGGAAATGGGAGGTATGGGCAACATCTTCGTGGATGTCGCCCGGGTCAACGCGGGCGAGACCTTCACGAATACCTTCGACGATCTGTGCGACTGACTAGCGCGGTATCGCGACTCGATGTCTTGGCCCTACGGCGTCGCTATCATTCGGCGTGGCGCTCGACATGTCCGCCGTGGACGTCTCCAAGCTTCGTGTTGTGCAGCCAGAAGAACTCGCCTAGCGCAGGCAAGTACGGCGGAGACCACTCTTGCTCAACTCTCGTCAAGGCCTCATCAGGCTCGAGATCCCACGCTACGAACCCCTCTTTGCTGAGGTCACCCATCTCCATCTGACCAGCCATCAACACCTCTCGGACCATCCGCAAAGCTAGATCCCGGGCCTCCCAGGCCGTCGCGGCGCGCCCCACGTCGTATGCAATCGAGACAACTTCCGCGGCTTGTATGAAGTCCTCTAGCCCAGCATGCAAGAGTGCGTCGACGCACTTGGATACTACGCTCATTTTCCTATGGAACGCTCCGCGGCGTGTGCCTGAATCAGGGTGTCAAGATCCCTATCGACATTGTGTTGGTCGACTTGAGTCTCTTGACCCTTTCTAGCCTCCGTCCCACTCGAAGTGGAACTGCAGGAAATCCTGCTTCGCCGGACTATTCTCGGGACTGGCTCTGGAGCCACTCAGGTAGCCATTATCCCTCATCCTCTGGCCGCCAGCCTTTCCTGAGACGCCTTACCATCGAGGCGTGCGAGAAGAGCAGTTGAATTGGAAGACAGCGCTCCGCCGCGGTCAGGGCCTCAACCGATCGCTGCGAATCTCCCTCCACGACGATCCAGCCGCCAATCCCACCACCAGGGCGAAAAACTGGCTTCCGGACTCGTTCCGGTAGCTTGAGGTCCGCCATGCAGCGCCCAACCACCCTCGTGCGCCCCGCCCGGACGGAGTCACATAGTGGGTAGTACGCCACATATCCATCGGCTACGCGCTCATCGAATGAGACGTTCTCATCACCAAGCTCGAGGAAGCCGAGGACGCGCACAACATCACCGTATCGCTCATCCCTTCCGATGTACTGTAGCGCAGCCTTCTTGCCATCAACGTCGATCTCTACGACATCGCCAGGCTCAGGTCTCAACTGTCTCGCCATCTCACGCCCCCCTCCGACCGCTACCGCTCAAAATACCAATCGAGGATGCGCCTGCACTTGACTCCTGGCGCTTGGCTCGCCTACGATCGCAGAAGACACGGGATCGCGTACTTTGGGAGTATCGAGCCACGTTGAGCTAGTTGCCGACGGTGTCCAGAGGTTCTCAAGCTATCTTGGCTGTAGCAACTACGCCGAAGCGCACGAGTCCGCAGCATGAGCAAAGCGATTCGGACCCCATTCGTCCTCTTGATGGCGTTCTTCACTGTTGCTGCCATGGTGTGGTTGCTTGTCCGGGACAAAGACGAGCGAGCTTCGCGACAAGGCGAGAGAGCGGAAGCCGGGTCTTATCCAACGAGCAACGGGGGCAACGGGGCCTATTCGGCGACGCCACAGACTGCGGAAGCGCGCGCACCCGAGTCCACGCCCGATTCGGTTGCCGTCGAATCACCGAGAAGGATATTGAGGGACCCGCAGGAAAGCGAAGTCCGTGCCGACGCCAGAAGTCTGAACCCGGGCTCGCCCTCACGCGAGGAGTTGAGGCTCGTCCGAGAGCAGATCGAGCTGCACGAAGCAATCCTTGGTGACTTGGTGTCGGAGAAGACCCAAGAGAAGCTTGACCGAGGGGACTACGAAGAAGTGCCACAAGATAGCGACCCAGACGAGGCGAGTCTTGAGCCGCGCGAGGTGATCGCGACCCGAGTGCAGGTACTGCCCGGCGGGAAGTCCGTTCTGGTGAGGCTTTGGTCGGGCGAGTTCGACGATATCGACGAGACCCGGCACCTTCTCCACAGCCTGTGCATCCACGAGGCGCTGCTCAAGCAGGAGCTCGGTGTCGAAGAACCTCCTGAGCGTCGTTAGCCATGTGCGGGTTTGGTCAGTGCGGGGCGTCAGAAACGCGACATCTTACAGGAATGACATTCTCGCTATGACACCATGAGAACGCGTCTTCTTTGCACTCTCGCGGCTCTACTCTTGCTGACCTACGTTGCGTCGTTGTTCCGCTCGAGGGAAGGTGGGGAACCCGCAGGAGCTTCCCAACCTTCGCTTTCTCTCGAAGAGACGGGACGTTCCCCCGCCGGTTTGCCTGACCCCGAGTCCGAGCTGGTTGAAGAGGCGCCAGGAGGAACTCCACCGGACCAGCGGATGTCGGCGCGCGTGGAACGAAGGACCGTGTTCCTCTTGACAGACGCTGAGAACGGACAGCCCGTCCATGCGACGGGAGTCGTCCAGTTGCGCAGGATCGATTCGAGCAAGGCCTACAATCCAAGTTCATTACCACTCACACGGATGAAGCTCGACCAAGGCCGGGCAACCAGCCCCTCCCTTGATCCTGGTCGGTACGGCGTAGACGTCGAAGTGGAGGGTTGGGCCTTGGCTCAGGAGGACTATCGGCTGGAGTTTACGGTGTCGCCCGCCGGCGCACCGGCCACCGTCGAGTTGCCTGTGCAGGCTCAAGCTGTCGTGCGCGGCAGGGTCATCGACTCTCAATTCGACGGCGTTGCTGGCGCCGACATTCGCGTCTCGGCAGACATAGCGCCGCTTCAGGGTACACGGCGTCGCGTTCCTTCAATCGCCAAGGGCGTGTCGGGAGACGGGGGCGTCTTCGAGATTCGAGGCATCCCCGTGTACCGAGATGGAACCTATCACGCGCATCTGCGTCATGCTGACTATCCGGTGGGCACGAAAGTCGAGCTGGTTCTGTTTGCAGGAGAGGTGCTCGAAATCGGCGACATTGGGATTGGTCACAAGGGGGCCGTCGTCTGCGGCAAACTGATCGACGAAGCCGGCGACGTCCTGGCAGGCGAGAAACTGTGGATCATCTCCGACGAGCTGGACTCACAGGAGCGCCGCGAGGAGCGGAAAGCATGGACCCCCTTCGGTGATGACAAGCAGCGTCACCTGCATCAAGCAAGCACGACGGACTCCGGCGGCGTCTTCTGCTTCCGGGGGGTTGGTCTCGGAGAATTTCGCGTCTATCACGACAACGCTCCATGGGTCGGTGGCGAGCCGAGTGTGTCGATTCGAAATGACGGCGCGACCGAAGACATCGGCACTGTCGCCATCGTGCGACGTTACACGGTTGCCACCGGAATCGTGACCTCGCCGACAGGCGCGCCTTTGAAAGGAGTCGCCGTACGCCTGGGAAAGAATGAGACCAGCACATCGGCTGAAGGCTTGTTCACCCTCGAGCGTATCCCGATTGGCCGCCAGAAGCTGACCGCCAAGTGGAGCCCCCCAAACGAACCTGCGGGGACACAGATCGTGACTCGAGTGGAAGAGGTGGTCGATGGGCACTTCATCCGGATCTCGATGAATCCGAATGGGATTCTTCTTCGCTTTCCCGAGTCGGCGGCGCGGGGTCGAACGGCTCGCGTGACGATCGCCGGTAGCGGAGGCCAAGAAGATTCGTACAACTTCAATAGAATCGGTTCGATGATCCGACTCCAAGACGACATCCCGACCGGCCACTGCACGATCACCGTTGAGGTCGCTGGGTGCAAGCGCCTCTCGCTTCCGCACTTCATACCCGAAGACATTGCGGAGCAAGTGCTGGAGATCCATTTGGATCTCGAGATCGAGAACACCGCGCGCTAGGGCGAAAGATGCAGAGTTCGGCCGATGCGAAATCGAATCGCCTCGAGCCCCGAACTCCCCAACCAATGATCAAGAGGTCTCCATGGCCACGAACGTAGCGACTTCCTACACGCTCGTAATCGCCTGCGCTCTCGCATTCGGTATAGCCCAGCCTCCTGCAAGCAAATCCGCCGAGCTGCTCCGGAGCATACCCTCGGAAGAACTGACACAATGGGAAACGCGGGATGTCATTCAGCGCGCGATTCGCACGCCCTACGATGGCCTGAAGGACGATCTAGAGCGCATCGCGGGCGATGAACGCGTGCTGGGAACGGCTCGATTCGACGCGCTCTACGGGATTTGGACGCTGGGGACTCCAGAGCCCTTTTTCGCTGGGTTGGTGGATTCGAAGGATGACCTCTTGGCATCCTTCGCGGTCTGGCTCCTGGCGTCAAAACCGGACGCGAAGACGCTTGAACGGCTGCGTGAGCTCGGTGCTGATGGGAAACACCTGAGAGTATCGATTCAAGTCTACGAGAAATCGTTCGCGATCGTGTCGGCCGACTATCGCGAGGAGACGGATGTGCGGGAGAGGGTCAAGTTCTTGCTTGAATGGGCCGGCCGCGGCTATCTTCATGGAACCGGCCACGCGCTCGAGTTCGATATGCACGGGTATCCTGTTTCCCCTGGCGGTGTTCGCGCGCCGTGAACTTGGGGTCGTTTCCGTAACACATCCCGAGGTGATCGCCGCCGCCATTTCCAATGCGACGAAGCGGCCGCTCTACCGAGACTATCTTCTTGGGTTCGTTTCCAAGGACTGTGCCGCGCTTGCTCGCGAGAACTGACCGAACGGCTCGCGTCGCCGTGGCGACTCTCGAGGGAGCCGCCTCGCGCACGTTCGTACGTTGAGCCATGGGGGGACGCCACTTGCAGCTTCTCGACCGAGCGGCATTCGGTCGCGTCGAGGTGAGACGCCTGGGAGTCTCACTATCGACCCGTTACAATCGGTCCGCGGGTCCATCCATTCCAAGGGGGCGGGTTCTTTCCGTCTCGCCCGGACGAATCGGAGACTGGAGGGAGTCAGCCATGCATCGAGACCAAGCCGCACGCTGCCGCACGCTTCGCCTCTCATGGATAGGCATCTTCTGCTTCTTGCTCGCCACGAACGTCGCCGCACAGGTTGACTTCGATTCCATTCGATTCGATCCCGCGACGCAAACCAACCGTCCCGGAGACCACTACGCCACGGGCGACTTCAACGGAGACGGGATCACCGATGTCGCAGTCGCGGACGAGGACGACCATATCGACATCTACTTGCATGATGGCGCGAGTCGCTACAGGAAGCAAGATCCACCCATTGCGGCCGAATGGACCGGAATCGTAGTCAAGGTTCTGGCGCAAGACTTCGATTCGGACGGTTCACTCGACCTCGTGATCGCGCAGAGTAGAGCCAACCGTCTCTACTTCTATCGAGGAGACGGCAACGGCGGATTTCAGCTGTCCCAGACCGTCGACGATCTCGAGGACCGCCCCTTCGGCGCCGTCGCGACCGATTTCGACGTCGATGGGAATCTCGATATCGTGACGACATCCGGGCTGATCCTCTTGGGCGACGGAACCGGTGATTTCACGCCGTTACCGAGGACTCCCTTCCCCGGGAGCATAGGCCTGCAAGTCGACGATCTCGACGCCAACGGGCGGCCCGACGTAGTCGTGCTTGCGGGTTTCCAGGATCTGATCTATCCCGTGCTCGCCGACGCGACGGGTTCGCTCGACGGACTCATCTCGCCCCCCCGGAGTCGTCACACCATTCGGGATTTCGTGACCGGGGACTTCAATGAAGACGGGGTCCTTGACCTCGCGGCGGCGGAAGGGCTACTCCTCGGCGATGGAACCGGTGGGTTCGGTCCGCCGATCTCGCTTCCCGATCTTGATGGCTTTCTCGTGGCCAGCGCAGCGGACTTCAACCAAGACGGACACCTCGATCTCCTCGCGGATGTTTGGGGCCTTCAGGTGATGTTGGGGGATGGCCAAGCTGGGTTCACGGCTGCGGAATACACCCCGTTCCTCGATAGCAGCTCGTCTCCCCCGGCGATCGGCGATATCGACGGGGACGGCAACCCGGACATCTTGGCCGTGGAGTACTTCGAGCGATGGCTCATGGTGTTCCGCGGGCGTGGCGATGGCTCGTTCGATCCCCCGGTGAACCTCTGGACCCAGACGGGCTACGAGCACATTGCCGCGGCCGATTTCGATGGGGACTCCAATCTTGACGTGGCGCTTACCCAAGGCGGCCGATTCGAGATCTTCTACGGCAACGGGAACGTCGAGTTTCCGGTCCGGACGCTCGTCGAACAAGGAGGCGGGGATCAGATCGTGGTCGCAGACTTCAACGAAGACGGTTCCCCTGATATCGCGGTCGGCGGACCGGAGCCCACCCGAGTCTTCCTGAACGACACAGAAGGAGGTTTCATCCAGAGCGAGACCCTCGAGATGGAGAACGACGTGGATCTCAAGGCGATCGACGTCGACGATGACGGGCATATCGATCTTGTTTCCGTCGGTTCGGGTATGTCGGTTGCCAAAGGGACGGGAACCGGGGTGTTTACGGACCTCATCACCTACCGCACTCCGTCCTGGCCCGCGGCCGTCCAAGCCGGCGATTTCGATGGAGACGGAATCACGGACATCATGCAGCTTGCCCTTTTCGGGTTCTACCTGTCCGAGGGTGACGCCGATGGCAAGTTCAGCCCGATTCACGCAATCCCCGCACCCGGAGGCCCGGCCGCACTCGCGAGCGCGGACGTCAACGGCGACGGACGAATCGATCTGGTCACCGCAGACGGCGAAGCCGATACGCTTTCGGTCTACGTCGGCGATGGAACCGGCGGCTTCTCTCGCGATGCGACGTATCCGACCATCGAAACGCCCGAGATTCTCCGCCTGGCCGACTTCGACGCCGACGGCCATCTCGACGCGGCGGTCATCGGCCAAGCCGGCGCTGCCATCCATTTTGGCGACGCGCAAGGCAGCTTCGCCGACACGCGTATCGTCAACCTCGATGCTCGTGAGGCGCATGCACTCCACGAGGTCGCCGTCCCTTCGAGGGTCACCTTGGGGGCTCTTGTCGTTCTCGACGATCGACTCGCGACGATCCGCTTCGACGCGCGTGAACCCCTCGATGGAACGGCCCTTCCCATCGCACCGCCCCCCGACGGTTTCAGCACTGCGAGCGGGTTGGCCAAGGCCGACTTGAACGGAGACACGCATCTCGATGTGATCCACGCCGACGCCGACGAGTCCATCCACGTCGTTCTCGGCGACGGCGAGGGTGGTTTCACACTCGCGACGACCGTGACTCTCTCCAATCTGGGAGTCCTCGCAACGGGAGACTTCAACGAGGACGGGAATCCCGACGTCGCAATCGGCAGATCGCGGGAAGTGTTGTTGCTGCTCGGTGACGGCAACGGTGATTTCGCCCCCGGGGCGAGGCTTCCCCTGGGATCCCAAGTCGACGACAACCCGAGGTCGATCGTGGTCGGTGACGTAGATCTCGACGGGCACCTGGACCTCGTCGTCGCGGTTCCGGGCGATCCGCGCCCGTCGCTCGACGGTCGTGTCTGGGTGTTCCTCGGTAACGGAACCGGCAGTTTTCCCCAGCTGACCACGGTCAATGGCGTGAGGGAGCCTCATGATACCGTGATCGGATCGTTCAACGACCGGGACGACGGCCACGTCGATCTGCTGATCTTGGACCACGGGATCGCGGGGGTCACTTTCGCACGGGGAAACGGGGCCGGGTCGTTCGTGCGAGAAGCCTCGTTCCCACTCGAACAGCCACAGATTCACACCAAGATCGCGATGGGCGACTTCAACCGAGACGGGCACCTCGACGCCGTCGTTTCCGGGGAACGCCCGAGTAGCGAAGTCCGTTTCGGGTCTGGATTCGGGACCTTCCCGGACTCCCTCTCCATCGACGGCCGAGGAGATGTCAAGGCCCGCGATCTGAACGGCGACAGGCAGATCGATCTTCTCTTCGCAGGCACCGGGACGATCGCTCTGGGCAACGGGCGCGGAGACTTCAGTCCGCCGCAAGTTCTCCTACAAGGCGTCGAGTTTCGTGAGGTCGGCGCCGCGACGTCCGGGTTCTTTGACGGCGACTCTCTGCTCGATATCGTCATCCTGAGCGAAGACAAGATCCGATTCCATCGGAACCGATCGTTCGAGGTCGAGCAATGTCTGCTCGGTAACACGAACGCGATCGAGGGCTTCCACGTCGATGCTCTCGAAGTCAACGGATCACCGGGGGACCCGAGTCGGTTCTTGCCGGTCGAGTCCACGGAAGGTCTTCGCGTAACGCTGAATCAAGCTCCGCAAGCGGCGGTGGGCGGCGCCTACTACGCGGCGATCTGGAACGGCTCTCCACAGGACAGCACGACAGCCGTACTTCCAGCGAGCCTGGGCTTCGCTTGCTTCCAGCCGATACGCACCGAGCTCGGCTACGCCCCACCGCTCTTCGTCGCCAACACGATTCGCCCGGACGATCCACGCCTGGACCCTCCCGGGCCAACCGCGACCGGAATACCCGGAAACGCCCTGCCCGGCGTCGTCCTGGACCTCTCGCCAAGCGATCTGCCGCGCATCGGGACGTACTTGACCGTGCAAGCGCTGGTCGGCGATCGAAACGCGCTCGGCCGAAAGTCGGTCAGCCTGACGAATGGCATCGTGGTGCGCATCGAGTAGGTGGTCCTGCCACCGCGTAGGTAAGCGGATCAGGGCCTCGCCGCGCGCTCCGGAACTCCACCTTCGAGCGGCGTGAGTTCGGAGCCGAGACTTCGGCTGACGGTTTCACGTGACGCGACAGCCACGAGCTACCTCACTCGGAATCGGAACGAGACGGGATCCTCTCGATCCACATTCGCGCCTCGCGATCATGACCAGCCGAGGGGTCCACTGCGTGCCGAGCCTCGAAGAGAGCGGCGAAGCCGCGGCAGTTGTCCGAGTCCAACGGCCCGTTGGGAAACTCCTGAAGGAACGTACGCGCTTCGATCAACAACGCCTCCGCCTCGTCATGGCGACCGAGCTTCGTCAGACCGTGTGCATGGGCATGAAGGGCATCGATCAGGATCGGGTGCGATGCGGTCAGTAGCGCGCGCAACTGTTCCACCGCCTCCTCGGCCTGCTGAGTCCCGGCCTCTGGGTCGCCCACCTCCGTCAACGTCTTCGCCAGGGCGATCCGTGCTTCCAGCGTACTGATCGCGGTTTCACCGTCGATGCGCCGAAAACCGTCGAGGGCCTCCCGCTGCAGCGCGAGCGCACGAGTCGGCTCTTCCATTTCCCGCAGGATCTCTGCCATCATCAAGACGGTCCTGATGATCGCCGCCTCGTTCGACGGATCCTTCGGCGCCCGACGCAAGCCCTCCAGCACACGCTCGCAGCGCGAATGGGCTTCGTCGATGTCTCCCGCGAGAAGGCGCTCCATCGCCGACAATCTCAGCCCGATCAGCGTCTCGGCATGATCGGCGCCGAAGAGCCGGCGCCGCCGGGCCAGGGCGTGATCGATCAACGGGCGAGCCTCCTCGTGAAGGCCGAGCATGAGGAGGACCTCGCCGAGAAGGCTCATGGTCTGGAGTGTTGCAGGATGGTTCTCGCCGAACTGGCGCCGCTGCGAGGCGAGGACCTGCCTATACTCCTCGGCGCCGTCCGCAGTTCGCCCCAGGCCGACGAACGCCTGAGCGAGTCCGATTCGCGCCGTCAGCGTGGCCTGGTGCTTCTTACCCAAGGCCTTGCTGCTGTCGCGCACCGCTTGATCGAGCTCGACTCGAGCCTCCTCGAAGCGACCCCGCTTCAGGATCAGCAGCGCGAGATTGATGCGAGGCGCAATCACGAGCAAGCTCAGGCCACCATCGCCCTGTTCTTGGCGCTCGATCGATTCGCGATAGAGCTCCTCGGCCCTGTCGAACTCACGCAAGGACACCAGGGCCACCGCAGTATCGGACATGTTGCTGATCGTTCGCGGGTGATCCGCGCCCCGGACGCGGCGGCAGACGTCGAGGGCCTCGAGCTGCAGCCGACCCGCCTCTCGGAACTCTCCCATCCGCCACACTTGCCGGCCCAGAATGTTCATGCAATCAGCCGTGAGCGGATCTTCAGTGCCGTAGGTTCGTTCCAGCCCCGCGAGCGTCTCTCGTCCGAGCGACACGGCCTCGCTCAGCTTGCCGTTCAGGCCCAGAGTGTTGACGAGGTTCACAGCCGTCGCAAGAGTCCGCGCGTGCTCTTCACCGTAGCCGGCTCGGCGACGCTCCAGCGCATCGCGCAACATCGGTTCAGCCGCTTGAGCTCGACCGGTCCGCATCAGGACCTCCGCTACGCGTTCCTGTGCCTCCAGGGTCAAACGATGATCGTGGCCCAAGATGCGCTCGAACGTCGCGAGCGCTTGGCGCGCGAGCGCTTCCGATTCCGCCATCCGGCCCATCTCGAGGAGGAGGAGCGGGAGGTTCGTGAGAACTCCCAACAACTGCAGATCGTTCTCATCGGGCTCTCGCGGTAGGAGATCGAGTATCGAACGGAAACGACTCTCGGCATCCGCATGGCGTCCTGCCTCGGCGAGGACACAGCCGAGAACGATCTGCGCCGAAACCGTGTGTCCGTTCCGTTCTCCGAGCACGTTCGTCGACCGACGGACAACGTCCTCGAGTATCGTGACCGCTTCCTCGTGCTTTCCGGTCGCAGACAGGAGCCTCCCGAGCGTCCTCGCGGCCACCAGCGTCAAGGGATGATCTTCGCCGAGAGTTCGCCGAAGGCCGGCGCAGGCTTGCTGCTGGAGTCGCGAAGCCTCTTCGAGGCGCCCGACCTTTCGGTACAGATCCGCAAGCTCGGAGGTCGCCTCCAGGGTGCTCGGATCGTCCTCGCCACGAAGGCGCCCGTACTCCCGTACCGTACGCTCGATCCATTCCACCGCTTCCTGGACCTTGCCGATCCGATGGAGATGGGCGCCGAGCGCGAAACCGAACTCGTGCGTCATGACGTCGTCGTCGCCCGCCGCTGTTCGCTGTAGCTCGTATGCCTCCCGCAGCAGTGCCTCGGCCCTCCCGTGGTCCGTCGTCCGACCCACGACTTTTCCCAGCATATGGAGTGCGGTTCGCGTATCCCGGTGATCCGTTCCGAGAGTGCGCCGACAGATCTCGAGCACCTCGCCGAGACAGGCTTCCGCATCCTCGAAGCGATCCATCCGACCGAGTGCGGTGCCGAGGTCGAGCATCGAAGAGAGTGTTTCCTCGTGCTCGCGCCCCGCATGCCGCCGCCGAAGCTCGACGGCCCGGGAAAGCTCCGCCACAGCTTCCTCGTGCAGCCCGAGCTCGTCGTACGTACGCCCGACGGCAACGCGAA
>CAZQZX010000016.1:41104-46105 GCA_964597885.1 uncultured Planctomycetota bacterium | reverse complement strand
CGAGCGGGTTCAGCCTCGACTGCAACGGGAACGGTGTCCCGGATGACTGCGATCTCGCGAGCGGTTTCTCGGAGGACTGCAACAGCAACGGGATCCCCGACGAGTGCGATCTCTTGAGCGGCTTCTCCGAGGATTGCAACAGCAACGGCATCCCCGATGAGTGCGATCTGGCGAGTGGTGCGAGCGAAGACGCGAACGGGAATGGCATCCCCGACGAATGCGACGAGGTGATCGCGAGCTGCGGTAGCGGTCAGATCAACGCGGGCTGCGGGGCGACCGGTGATGTGCTGTTCGTCAACGGGAGCGCGGGCGGAGCGCAGCGCACCCTCGAGGTGAGTCCTTCGACGCCGCTCACGTTCAGTCTGACGGAGGCGCCGGCGGCGCGAGGCGATGGGAACCCGAGCGGGGCCATCGTGTACATCTGGTTCGCGGCGCCGGGCATGGACGACGTCGTGCAGCTCCCCAAGCAGCTCGGACCGATGTGTTTCGGGCCGAAGATCGTGGAGACGCGCGCCGCGGACATCATCTGGAACGGAATCGGGCTGCCGGCGAAGGCCGGGCAGCACAACGGCCCGACGCCCCCGCCGGCGATCCCCGACGACGAGACGCTCGACTTCTACGAGCTCCCGACGGGATGGGGGAGTGCGATCGAGATGACCGTTCAGGGGCTGGTGCCGGACGCGTGCACGCAGGGGCGTAAGCCGTTCAGCGTCACGAACGGGCTCGTCGTGCGCATCGCGGACTGATCCTGATCGGAGTTTTTCTCCGCGCGAGAGAGAAAGTTGTCCCGGGCGGGCGGCGGATCCGTCTGTTCCGGGTGGACAGACGCTTCGCGACTCGAGCCTCGAAACGCCGAGGGTCGCATACGGGCGAGCGCGGAGGAGAGACCGTGCTCGCCCGCTCTCATTCCCCCGCGTCGTCGGGGAACCGCAGGGGCTCGCGGTGGACGCGGCGCCGGATCCAGTTGAGCGAGCGCCGGATCGACGAGCGCGCCAGCAGCCATCGTTCGAGTGCATGACGGCCGGGGAAGTCGAGCAGCGCCAGGCCGAGCACGATCGTGATGAGACCTTGCCCGGGCAAGAGCAGCATCGCGAGGCCCGCCACCACGAAGATCGCGCCGATGGCGTTGCGCGCGACGACCAGGATGACGTGCACGACCGGATGCGGATGTGGTTCGGACTTCTGTCGCCGCAGGAAGAAATCCGCGGGCAGCCGACGGATGACGATCGGGATGGCGACGAGCGTTCCGACGAACATCGCGAGCGAGGCGACGAAGATCCAGGGCAGGAACGGCGCGAGACTCTCGGGGATCGGCGGCATCGCGGGAGTCTAGGAAACACGCGACGCGAAGTCGCTCGCGCTGCTCCCCCTGTTGCTCCCCTCTGGCGCTCCGCCGGTCCAGTCGCTTACAGTAGAGGCGCGGTCTGCCGGGACGAGGCGCTCGCCCGAAGGGGCCGTTCCTTTGTGACGGAGGGCGTGGTCATGCGGCGAGTCTCCTCGATCGTTCAGCTTGCGGCGGGGTTGGTACTCGGCATCTCCTTGGGCGGCTTCGGAGTTGCGGCGCAGGCGGCGACGCACGTCGTTCCCGACGACCACCCTTCGATCACCACCGCGATCGCCGCCGCCGTGGACGGAGACGAGATCGTCGTACGGCCGGGCCTCTACAACGAGAGCCTGGACTTCCTCGGCAAGAGCATCGTCGTCCGCAGTCTCGAGGGGCCGGAGGCGACGGTGATCGACGCGACCGGGTACGGCGGTGCCGCGGTGTTCCGGAGCTCCGAGGATTCTCTCACCCGACTCGAGGGCTTCACGCTCACGGGTGGCATCGGCACGCTGGTCATCGGCACGCGCTACGGCGGCGCGATCCTCGTGAGCGACTCGAGTCCGACGATCGTCGGCAACATCATCCGCGGCAATCGGGCCGACCTCGGCGGCGGCGTCTGCTGCTGGCCGTCCGCGTTTCCGACGTTCGAGGGGAACGTGATCCGCGAGAACGTCGCGGCCCAGAGCGGCGGCGGCGTCTTCGTGAGCGGTGGCTCGGCGCCGTGGTTCCGGGACAATCACATCGAGTCGAACCGGGCCTTCGGTGGCGGCGGCTTCTTCGTCACGGGAACGTCGTCTCCGCTCCTCGAAGGCAACGTGATCCAGGACAACCTCGCGGCGTCGACGGGCGGGGCGCTGATGTTCCAGGCCTCGTCGGGTATCGTCAAGGGGAACGACATCCGATTCAACCGCGCGACGTGGGTGCTGTCGCTCGGCGGCGGGATCTACTGCCGCGATGCCGAGGCCGTCACGATCGAAGGCAACAACTTCGAGGGCAACTTCGCTCCCCGGGGGGGCGGGGTCGCGGTGATCGGGGGGACGGCGCGCATCGCGGGGAACCGCTTCCACCGAAACGGCGGCAACGACGGCGGCGGGATGCGTACCGAAGAGACCACCGTCGAGATCCACGGCAATCGCTTCTCGGAGAACTTCGCGACGCTCGGGGGCGGCGCGTCGATCCGTGCGCAGACCCGCGGCAGCATCGCGAGCAACCTCTTCGTCGCCAATCGGTCGGCAGACGGAGGCGCTTTGCAAGGTGGCGGGGCGGTGTACCTGTCGAGCGTCCTCGACTTTGTGGGGAACACGCTCGTCGGGAATCGATCGGTTCACACCGGTGGTGCCGTCCACGCGCGCGTGAACGCGGTGATCAAGAACTGCATCCTGTGGGATAACCTTCCGTACTCGATCGGGACCACGGAAGATCTCCCGACGGTGCGGCACTCGATCGTGCAGGGCGGATGGAACGGGCCCGGGGCCAACGTGCTCGACGAGGCTCCCTGGTTCGTCGACCCTGCCGCGTTCGACTTTCGGTTGCAGCACGGCTCGCCCGGGATCGATGCCGCCAGCAACTCGGCCATGATCGCGGAGCTCGATGCGGACGGGGAACCCCGCCTCGCGGACGGGGATCAGGATTCGGTGTCGCTCGTCGACATGGGAGCGTTCGAGGCGCGACCGGAGCTGATGGGGCGTTTCGGTACGGTCGGCGCCGCCGACGGTCCGGTCGTTCCCGTGCTCCGCGTCAACGGAGAGGCCGGCGACCTGCATCGCATCACGCGACTCAGTCTCGGCGATCCGCTGGTGATCACCCTGGACGCGCCGCCCGCCGGCCCGAGCCCGGCTCGATTCGCGCTGTACGCATGGCTCGCGGAGCCGGACGACTCGACGGTGAGCGTCCAGCCGTTCGGTCTGGGGCTCGCGGCCTTCCCGACGCCGCTCTCGCCGCCGAGCAGCGACAACCAGCCTCAGCAGATCTGGAACAATCTTGGTGCGGTGCATCGGCTCGGCATCCCCGGCCGTCCGTCGGAACCGGCGCCCTCCACGGTGCTGGCCATCGATCGAGCGCCCTTCCCGGTGGAGATCACGCTCCAGGGCATCATCGAGGACGCGGCATCCCGTGCCGAGCTCCCCGCGAGCCTGACCAACGCGATCGTCCTCCGCGTCTCGGGATGATTTTTTCTGGAAGGCTGCCGGACCTTCGGGCGTCAGATGCGTATCCCAGAGCTCGTGACACTGGAAGTCCCCGCTCCGTCCTCAGGAGATCCATCGGATGAGAATCGCACTCCTCGTTGTTCCGGCGCTCGTCGCCGCGCTCTTGGCTTCGGCCGTACTCACGGAGAGGGCCTGCGCCCAGAACTGGCCCTCGTTCCGCGGCCCGAACGGAAGCGGCGTCGGCACGGGCGACCCCCCGGTGAGCTGGGACGTCGAGTCGGGGAAGAACGTCCGGTGGAGGGTCGCGATCCCCGGGCTCGCGCACTCGTCGCCGATCGTCTGGGGCGAGAAGGTCTTCGTCACGACCGCGGTTCCCGTGGAGGGCCGTGCCACCTTCGAGACGGGCTGGCTCGGCGGGACGGGCGAGTCCGCCCCCGACGAGGGCCCGTGGCGATGGCAGGTGATGTGCCTCGATCGAAGCACGGGCAAGACGGTCTGGGTGCGAACGGCGTACGAAGGCGTCCCCCGCAGCCGCCGGCATCGCAAGGCGACGTTCGCGAACGGATCGCCGGCGACGGACGGGAAGCACCTCGCCGCGTTCTTCGGGAGCGAGGGGCTGTACCTGTACGACCTGGACGGCAACCTGCTCTGGAAGAAAGACCTGGGGGTGCTCAAGTCCGGGCCGGCGAGCATGCCCGACTACGAGTGGGGCTACGCGGGCTCGCCGATCCTTCACGACGGGCAGGTCATCGTGCAGTGCGATCTGCAGGACGCATCCTACTGGGCCTCGTTCGACGCCGCGAGCGGCAAGGAGATCCGACGCGTCGAGCGAGGAGACGATCCGACGTGGACCACGCCTACGGTCGTCTCGGACTCGAAGGGGCAGGCGATCCTCGTGTGCAACGGCTACAAGACGATGGCCGGGTACGAGCTCGCGACGGGCAAGCGTCGATGGCACCTGGCGGGTGGCGGCGACGTGCCGGTGCCGCGGCCGGTTCCGGTGCCGGGCGGGGTCATCCTGACGAACGGGCACGGACGCATGCGCCCGATCTACGTCATCGGGGTCGACGCCGAGGGGGATCTCACCCCGACGAAGCAGAACAAGCCCGACGGCATCCGGTGGTGGAACGATCGACGCGGGTCGTACATGCCGACGCCGATCGTCGTGGGCGAGGGCGTGTTCGTCGCCGATGACATGGGAGTCCTGACGCGCTTCGCGCTCGCCGACGGCACGCAGTCGTATCGCGAGCGCCTCCCCGCCCCGAAGGGCTCGACCTACTCGGCGTCGGCGGTGTCCGCGGCCGGACGGTTGTACGTGACGAGCGAGAGCGGCCGGATCGATATCGTCTCGGCCGGCGAGACCTTCGAGTCCCTCGGGTCGAACGAGATGAACGAGACCTGCATGGCCACGCCGGCGATCTCGGACGGCTTCCTGTTCGTGCGGGGGGCGGAGCATCTGTTCTGCCTGACGCGCTAGGGCGGCCGGGCCCGCTCGCGACGACGGGCCTCTCGCGCCGAAGAATCGTCGCC
>CAZQZX010000016.1:0-41004 GCA_964597885.1 uncultured Planctomycetota bacterium | reverse complement strand
AGGGCGGCCGGGCCCGCTCGCGACGACGGGCCTCTCGCGCCGAAGAATCGTCGCCCGAGGGCCGACGCCGAAGGGCCCTGGGGGACCGGGCTTGCGGCCGGGGTCGGGCTCGTTATAATCGGGGCTCTCCGTCACAAGACTGCCTGCTGCGGAAGCCGCCGAAACACCATGATCTACCGCCTCGTTCTCGCCGTTTTCTTCGTCTCCGGTGCGCTCGGCCTCGGGTACCAGGTGCTCTGGAGCAAGTTCCTTCTCGACTTCATCGGGGTGAGCGCGTACTCGTACGCGACGGTGCTCTCGGCGTTCATGGCGGGCCTGGCGCTCGGGAGCGCGCTCCTCGGGCGATACGCCGACCAGTCGCGGTCGCCGCTCAAGCTCTACGCGATCCTCGAGCTCGGGGTCGGCATCTACGCCATCCTGTACCTGCCGCTCACCGACTTCGTCGCGAGCGTGTACGCGGGATGGGTCGACTACGGGCCGGACCGTGCCGGCGGCGACGTCGGGCTCTGGGCGAAGGTGGTCGTCTCGGGTCTGCTGCTGATCCCTCCGACGTTTCTCCTCGGTGGAACGTTCCCGGCGATGGTGCGTCACGCGACGCATCATCTCGGCATCGTCGGCCGGCGAGCGTCCGAGCTCTACGCACTCAATGCGTTCGGTGCGGTCGTCGGAACGCTCGTCATGGCCTTCGCCGTGATTCCCGGACTGGGGATGCACGCGAGCCTCATCGTGCTGGCCGTCGGCAACGGGATCGTCGCGGTGCTCGCGTGGCTCCTCGCGTCGGCTTCGAAGAAGCCCGAGGAGCAAGCCGATCCCGCCGCAGCGGTCGGGGATGACCTCCCGCCCGCGCCGGTTACCGATGCCGCGCCGGAGGCGTCGGGCCCGGTCGCGACGGGCCCTGCCGTGACGGGCCCTGCCGCGACGGGCCCTGCCGCGACGGGCCTGGCCTCCTCCTTCGTGATGCGGATGGCCCTGATCTTCGTCGCGATCGAGGGGGCGATCTCGTTCATGTACGAGATTGCGTGGACGCGCTACTTCGGCGTCGTCCTCGGCTCGAGCACGTACTCGTTCGCGGTGATGCTCGCGGCGTTCATCACCGGGATCTCGCTCGGGTCGGCGATCCTGTCGCGCATCGAGAAACGCATCGGCAATCCGCTGACGTTCTTCGGCAAGTCGCAGATGGTCGTCGGCGTTCTCGTCCTCTTGCCGCTTCCGCTGTACGTGTTCATCCCCGGGCTCTTCCTGTCGTTCGCCCGCCAGTTCTCGACCGATCCGAGCTCGTTCTATCTCTACGAGCTCGGCAAGCTCGTGTTCTGCTATCTCTTCATGCTGCCTCCGACCGTCCTGATCGGAATGGCGATCCCGCTCCTGATCAAGGGGCTCGCGTCGACGATCGGGAACCTCGGAGAAGAGACGGGGCGCATCTACGCATGGAACACGCTCGGCTCGGTGTTCGGCTCGCTCGCGGCGGGGCTGATCCTGCTGCCGATGCTCGGGATGGAGCGGCTGCTCGCGGTCGCGGCTCTCGGCAACCTCGCGCTCGGGGCCGCGATCGTGGTCACGTTCGAGCGTCGTGAGCTTCGACGTCGGGCGGTGGCGATCGCCGTGCCGGCGTTCGTCGTGCTGCTCGGTTTCCATCTCGTGACCAGCGGATGGAACGGTGCCTGGTTCACGCTGATGCGCCTGACGTCGGGGCACGAGCGTACGCGAGCCGACATCGGAACGGCGGAATGGACCCGAGCCTGGGTCGACTCGATCGACGTCGAGCTCCTCGAGGACGATCGGGCCGCCAACCTGATGGTCATCAGCAGCGAGGAGATGGGCGAGAAGGTCTACACGCTCTACGTCAACGGAAAGCCCGACGCGTCCTCCAAGCATGACCTCCCCACGCAGTATCTGTCCGGGCACATCCCGACTCTGCTGCACCCGGGGCCGAAGGACGCGCTCGTCATCGGATTGGCGAGCGGCATCACGGTGGGAGCGCTCCTCAAGTACGACTACGATCGCGTGGACGTCGTGGAGCTGCTGCAGGAGATGCCCCGAGCGACGGCGTACTTCGATCCGTGGAACGAGCGCGCCCTCGAAGACTCGCGATGCCGGGTGATCGTCGACGACGCGCGGAGCTTCATGCTCTACACCGAGCAGGAGTACGACGTGATCGTGGCCGAGCCGTCGAACCCGTGGATGGTAGGGACGGGCGCGCTCTTCTCGCGCGACTTCTACGAGCGCGCGCGCAAGCGGCTTCGTCCGGGCGGCAACTACCTCCAGTGGATCCAGGCCTACGAGCTTTCCGACGACAGCATCGCCGCGGTGTTCCGGAGCTTCCAGAGCGTTTTCCCCTACGTGTACGCCTTCCAGGGGAACGCGGTGGATGTCCTGCTCGTCGGGCGCATGGAACCGCTCGAGGTGAACGCCGGCTCGATCGCGCGTCGCATGGAAGACCCGGGCGTGAAGGCGCAGCTCGAGAAGGTCAACGTGCGCGACGTCGACTCGCTCCTGATGTTGCAGCGGTACTCGCCGCACACCGTCGAGTACGTCGCGAGCCTGACCGATCAGGTGAACACCGACGACAACCATCTGCTCGAGTATCGGGCGCCGCGCGACTTCTTCCAGGGGCTCGCGCCGGTGCGGACGCTCCAGATGGACGAGCGCGTGTTCGCGTCTCCGGCACTGCTGCGCGGCTCGATGGTGCGCGGCGGTGTGGAGCCGGATCGGACGCATCTGCTGCACGTCCTCGATCAGGGCGACATCCGGATCCCGGCGATCCTGACCGCGTTCCGAGCCGCGCGCCTGTTCGAGAAGGACTTCGATCGGGGAGCGGTGGCGTCGGACCCGGCGTGGCAGCCCGCGCTCGAGATGGTCGACCGGAACGCGGACCAGATCGCCGGCGAGATCGACCGGTTCGTGGCGGCGCGCGATCTCGACGGGTTGCTCGCGACCGTCAATCGCTACGGCCTCGGGCTGGTGATCGCGGCATCGCGGGACGACGCCCTTGCCGCGCGCTTCCTGCAGCGGATCGAAGGCTGGATGGGATCGGGGCTGGATGCGGACACCTCGGCGCCTCTGCGGCGGCTGCGGATCGATCTGCTGCTGGCTTCGTGGAAGCTCGACGAAGCTGCGAACGTGATCCTCGAAGAGGCGACGAGCCAGGACACCCTCGGCTGGGACTTCCTCGTCCGGCGCGCTTGCCGCATCGGTGACGACGATGTCTTCAACCGCATCGTGGAAACGCTGGCGAAGGCCCAGCCGGATCCGGTCCTCGACCGGCTCCTCGAATCCCGCCGCCGTCTGCGCGTGTACGACTGATCGACGGAGATTCCCGGATGAGCGACCCCAGATTCCCTGTCGGTGAGTTCGCGTTCGACGGCGAGATGTCGGACGAACGACGCCGCGGCTTCATCGATGACATCGGAAGGACCCCCGCCGAGCTGCGCTGTGCGGTCGACGGCCTCGGGGACGAACAGCTGGACATGCCCTACCGGGATGGGGGATGGACGGTGCGCCAGGTCGTCCACCACATGCCGGACAGCCACATGAACAGCTATATCCGGATGAAGCTCGCGGTGACCGAGGACGCGCCGACGATCCGGCCGTATTTCGAGGATCGCTGGGGGGAGCTCGCCGACGCTCGAACGGCGCCGATCGGAATCTCGCTCGATCTTCTCGAGGCGCTTCACGTGCGATGGACGCTGTGGCTGCGCGGGCTCGATGCCGCCGCCTGCGCGCGGACGTTCGTGCACCCGGAGCTCGGGACGAGCTTGACGCTCGACGAGGCGATCGCCATGTACTCGTGGCACGGCCGCCACCACGTCGCCCACGTGACGGCGCTGCGCGAACGGATGGGCTGGTAGTCCGCCCCCGGATCTCGGTTCGCTAGCGCCCTTCGCCGTCCTGCAGGATCTCCGCGTATCCGGCGCGATAGTCCGGGTACTTTGGCTGGAATCCCAGCGATCGAAGACGCGCGTTGTCGCAGCGCTTGCCGCGAGCGGGGGCATCGGTGCGGCCCCGAGGCGAGAGGGCGACGCCGAGCTGTTTCGCGATCCATGCCTCGACGTCGTGGCGGAGTGCGGGCTCGTTGTCGGTCGCGAGCAGGACACCCGCTCCCGTTGCCGGAACCGTGTCGGCGGTGAGCACGAAGTGGAGCACGCGTGCGCAGTCTTCGGCGTGGATGCGATTCGTCCAGGCCGCGGCGGCATTGGAAGACACACCTTCGCGGATCCGGTTCACGAGTCGCTCTCGGCCCGGCCCGTAGATCCCGCTGAAACGGACCACCGACCACGGCAGGCCGCTCGCCGTGATCGCGCGCTCGGCCTCGAGAAGGATCCCGGCGGTCGGTCGGCTCGGTCGCGTTTCGGAGGACTCGTCGACGATCTCGCCGGCGTCCTGTCCGTACACGCTCGTGCTCGAGACGAAGACGAGGTGGGTTTCCGGGGAAAGACCTCCGGCGACGCGCGCGACGCTTCGAGCCGTGTCGAGATAGGTTTGCTCGTACGCCGCCTCGGTGCGCTCGGGCGGGCTGACCGTCACGATCGCGGCGTTCGGACGCGCGCGGAACAGCGGCTCGAGGGCGGACTCGTCGGCCGCATCGCCTCGATGCATTTCGACGCGCCCTTCTGGAGCGCCCGCGATCGGCGCATCGCTTCGTCGGATCCCGGCGACTTCCCACGAATCTTCCTCGAGCAAGGGGAGCAGTCGCGCGGGAAGATCCCCGGTGCCGATCAGGAGCAGCCGATGCTTGCCAGCGATTCGAGACACGTCGTCGACCTCGTCAGAAAACGGGATGGTACCGGGGTGCGATTCGTCGGTCAACGCGTCGGAGTCTGCGGGTCGATCCGGGCGAGCGGTCACGGCTCGAAGAGTGGGGTGGGATGCTATATTGACGTCCGTCTCACCACCTTTCCCTCCGCCCCTTCGAGAGGAGCCGCACCTTGGCCACCGACACCCTTCCGACCGAGATCCATCCCACCGCGATCGTTTCCGAGGATGCCGAGCTCGGCGCCGGCGTGATCGTTCGGGCCTATGCCATCATCGGTCCGGGGGTGCGCGTGGGAGACCGCACGGTGATCGATCACCACGCCGACGTCCGCGGGCCGCTCGAGATCGGGCCGGATTGTGTGATCGGATTCTCGACGGCCATCGGTCACGATCCGCAGATCCGCGGTGGGGACGGGCAGTACGGTGCGACGAAGATCGGTGCCCGCAATGTCTTCCGGGAGTTCAGCCAGGTGCACCGATCGCGATATCCGGACAAGACGACCGTGATCCAGGACGACGGCTACTTCATGGCGAACGCCCATGTCGGGCATGACAGCCAGGTCGAGGACAACGTGACGCTCGTGAACGGGGCAGCCCTTGGCGGTCACGTCCACGTCGAGTGCAACGCGTTCCTGGGGGGCGGGGCAATGGTCCATCAGTTCTGCCGCGTCGGAACCTACTCGATGCTCGGCGGGCATGCCGGCCCGTCCCAGGATGTCCCGCCCTACTGCCGAATCGGCGGCGCGCGCAATCCGCATCTCGAGGGACTGAACGCGATCGGGATTCGTCGGGCCGGGTTCTCGCCCGAGACTCGACAAGCGTTGAAGGATGCCTACAAGGCCCTGTTCCGCCAGGAGGGAAATCTCGACGTGCGCATCGCGTCGATCCCGCTCGACGTCCCCGAGGTCGCGCATCTCGTGAAGTTCGTGCAGACGACCGAGCGCGGCGTCATCGGAATCTCCGGAACGAAGGCCGAGGACTAGCCCCGTGGAATCGTTCGACGCGATCATCGTCGGAACCGGGCAAGCCGGGCCGTCGCTCGCGAACCGCTTCCACCAGGCGGGGCGCCGCGTCGCGATCATCGAGCGGGACCGCGTCGGTGGGACGTGCGTCAACTGGGGCTGCATCCCGACGAAGGCGCTGGTGGCGAGCGCGCGCGTCGCGCACATGGCCCGCCGTAGCGGCGACTTCGGCGTCGAAACGGGCGACGTGCGCGTCGACATGCGTCGCGTGCACGCGCGCATGGCCGAGATCTCGGGTCACTCGAATCGCGGCGTCGAGGGATGGCTCGAAGGACTCGAGAACGTCACGCTGATCCGCGGCGACGCCCGGTTCGAGAGCGCGAGGTCGGTACGCGTCGGCGATCGGGTGCTCGAGGCCGAGCAGATCTTCCTGAACGTCGGCGGCCGCGCCGTCATCCCCGACTTCGAAGGCATCGACCGGATCGACCCGCTCACGAGCGTGGAGATGCTCGCGCTCGAGGAGCTTCCGCAGCATCTCGTGGTGGTCGGCGGCAGCTACATCGGCCTCGAGCTCGGGCAGATCTTTCGGCGCTTCGGAAGCGAAGTGACGATCGTCGAGCGCAACGATCGGCTGATCCATCGCGAAGACCCCGATGTCTCTGCAGCAGTCGAGGAGATCCTCGCCGGCGAAGGCATTCGCATTCGCACGTCCGCCGACTGCTTCGCGCTCGATGCGCGGGATGGCGGTGGGGCGGCCGTGCGCGTCTCGTGTGAGAAGGGGCCGGAGTGGGAAGAGGGCTCGCACGTCCTGTTCGCGGTCGGTCGCCGTCCCAACACCGACACGCTCGAGCTCGATCGCGCGGGGCTCGAGACCGACGCGCGGGGTTACCTCACGGTCGATGACGAGCTCCGTACGAATGTTCCTGGTATCTGGGCGATCGGCGACTGCAACGGCCGTGGCGCGTTCACGCATACCGCCTACAACGATTACGAGATCGTGGCCGCGAATCTCTTCGACAACGACACGCGTCGCGTATCGGATCGGATCCCTTGCTACGGGCTCTACGTCGACCCGCCGCTCGGCCGCATCGGCATGACCGAAACCGAGGCGCGTCAATCCGGGCGTGAGGTTTGGATCGGCACGCGCAAGATGTCGGCCGTGGGCCGCGCCCGTGAGCGCAGCGAGATGCAGGGATTCATGAAGATCCTCGTCGATGCCGAGAGCGAGCAGATCCTCGGCGCTTCGATCCTCGGGATCCGCGGAGACGAGGTCGTCCAGACGTTACTCGCGCTCATGTACGCGAAGGCGTCGTACAAGGTGCTCGCCCGCAGCGTACCGATCCACCCGACGGTCGCGGAGCTGCTGCCGACGGTGCTTCAGGGCCTCCGACCGCTCGACTGATCGCTCGCCGCGCTCGTCACCGCTTCGCGAGATCGCGGGGTCGGATCGGCTCGTGACCGAGGATCGGGTGCGCACGGTACGGCGCCTCGAGCTTCTCGATCTGCTCGGCCGTGAGCTCGATCGAGGCGGCGCGCACCGCGGAGTCGATGTGCTCGAGCTTCGTCGCCCCCACGATCGGTGCGGCGACGTTCGGAACGCTCAGCAGCCAGGCCAGCGCGATCTCGGCCGGCGGCTCGTCACGCTCGCGGCTGACTTCGAGCAGGGCCTCGAGCACTTCATAGTCCTCGTCGCGGAAGTACATGCCCTCGGCGAAGGCGTCGTTCGTGGAGCGGCGGGTGGATCGGGGCGCGTCGCGCGTGTGCTTTCCGGTGAGGAATCCCCGGGCGAGCGGACTCCATGGCAGGATCCCGATCCCTTCCTCGATGCAGAGCGGAATCACCTCTCGTTCTTCTTCCCGGTAGATGAGGTTGTAGTGATTCTGCATCGAGACGAACCGCGCGAGCCCGCGCGTGTCGGAGGCGTGGAGCGACTTCGCGAGCTGCCACGCGGCGCCGCTGCTGGCCCCGATGTATCGCACCTTGCCTTGCCGCACGACGGTGTCGAGCGCTTCGAGGGTTTCTTCGATCGGCGTGTTCGGATCGAAGCGGTGGATCTGGTAGAGGTCGATGTAGTCGGTGCCGAGCCGTTCGAGGGACGCCTCGCATGCGGCCAGCACGTGCTTGCGCGAGAGCCCGCTTCGATTCGGACCGTCCGACACCGGGAAGAACACCTTTGACGCGAGCACGTAGTCTTCGCGGGGCGCCATCTCGCGGAGCAGCTTGCCCGTCACGGTCTCGCTGACGCCGGCCGAGTACATGTCGGCCGTGTCGAAGAAGTTGATGCCGAGGTCGAGCGCGCGCCGGAAGTGCTCCCGGGCTTCGTCTTCACCGAGGATCCAGGGGCGCCACTCGGGGTCGCCGTAGCTCATGCATCCCAGGCAGATCCGGGACACCTCGAGCCCGGTTTTTCCGATTCGATGGGTCTTCACGCCTCGCCGTCCTCTCTCGGGGGGATCGCTGACTGCCGCGCCGTTCGCGGGCGGCTAGTATACGCAATCGGGCGCGGCGCGGCGTTACTCGAGCGAGGTGTCGGGGCGCGACTTTCGAGGAGGCTCGCAGAGCCGGTCGAGCTCGGCGGCGAGGTCGTCGCTCTCGGAGTGGGCTTCGTCGCCCCCGGACTCGATCCTCTTGAGGCTCTGGCGGAAGGAGTCGCGCATGCGTCGCAAGGCGCTCGCGATCTCGGGCGTCGCGGTGAGCGCACCCTTGCGGAGCTGGGCGAGCAGGCGGAGGCCCGCGTCGGCGACGGATTCGAGGCGCGTGAAGCCGAGGAATCCGGAGGTCCCCTTGATCGTCTGCGTTGCGCGCAGGATGCCGGTCAGGCGCTTTCGTGCGCAGCGGTCCTCGAGCTTCGGCAGCTCTTCGTCGAGCCGATCGAGCCCGGCGCGACTCTGGGACAGGAATTCCTTGTGGAGATCGGTCATTCCGGGGAGCGAGGACTCGTGGGATTCGTGGGGGAGGGTGTCCGAAAATGCGGGAGTCGAAGTCTATCCCGAGAGAGGCTCGAGTCAAGGCGTTTCGGGCTGCGAGCCGCCTCGGATCGGGGAGAGGCCCGTTCGCTTCAAATATGCGATGCTGCCGCCGGAAAAGGGCTGCCGACGGAGGGTCGAACATGAAGACAACGCTGCGGCTTTGCATCGGGATCGGCGTGATCGTGCTGATCGTCGTGGGAGTCGATCTCTACTGGCACGAATACTTTCCGCGCCGCTTCTTCGTGGTGGAGGAAGGGACGCTGTTCCGCGGGGCACGGCAGCGCGACCGGGCTCTCGAGGGGATTCTGGAGAAGCACGACTGTCGCACGGTGCTTTCGCTGACCGGCGGCGTCGAGTCGAATGCCGAGGTCACGCGCGACCGCGGCCTTCGCTACATGGCTTACAACTGGAACGGCAGCGGGATCGGTCCCTACGAAGAGTACCGCGACGTGGCGAGGATCCTTGCGGACGAGGAACGGCAGCCCGTGTTCTACCACTGCGCGGGCGGCCGCCACCGAACGAACGCGGCCACCTTCGCGTACCAGCTCGAGAGCGGGGCCACCGAGGGGGAGGCGTTCGAGCACATCGTTCGTTACGGCTTCGACCGCGAAGAGGACGAGAAGCTGGCGGCGCACCTCGAAGGGTACGCCGCCTGGTATCGTGAGCAGTCCGAGTGACGTCCGCCGTCGTTTGAGCTACCGGTCACTCGCGATCGGGAACCGCGGCGGCGGAAAACCTCGCGAGGGCTGCAGGGTCACGCGTGCCGGGACTGCGCTCATGTCGCCGGTTCGGAGGAATCGTTCGAGCGTCTTCCAAACTGCGGGCTTCTGCTCGGCGATGGGCTCGATGACGCCGTGCCCTCCCTGCAGGGCGATCAGCACGCGACTGTTCGGAAAGAAGGGCGCGATCTCGAAGGTGTTCTCGATCGGCGTCGAGAGGTCCCAGTCTCCCTGCGCGAACACGACGGGGATCTCGCAGAGCTCGGGACGCCGGAAGTCGTCTCCGACGTCGGGGCTCGGCCAGAGATCGGCCGTCGCCAGGTAGGACGCGAAGTTGTCGCGTCCTACGTACCGCACGGCAGGATCCGTCCACAGCTGATGGCGGCGCTCCGGCGTGACCCCGAGGCTCGAATCGATCAGCGGTCCGATCAGGCTCATGCGCGAGCGTCCGCCACGCCCGCCGCGCTGTACCCGCTGGCGCACCATCCGCTCGTGATAACCGTGGTAGAGCTCGAGGATCTCGGCCGGGTTGCGCCAAGGGAAGTCCTCGCGTCCGATCACGACCTTCACGGGCTCGCCGTCCGGACCCTCGGTCGTGATCTCGATCGGCTCCCGCTCGAGGCGCTCGATCGCGACGCGCGCGGCTTCGACCATTCCGCCTTCGGGCAGGTATCGCTTGTACCGACGGTTCGACTCGACGCTCCGCCACATGCGCTGCATCGCGGCAAAAACGTGCGAGGGCATGTCGTACGCGTGGTCGAGCGGCTCGACGCCGGACAGTAGCGCGCGGGCGACGATCTCGGGGAAGAGCTTCATGACCGCGAAGCTCCACTGCGATCCGAAGCTCGTGGCCACGAGCGTGATCTTCTCGTAGGCGAGGGCCTTGCTGAGGTCGCGGACGTCGCCGGCGCACTCTTTCACCGTGTACCCGGCGAGATCGATGTCGCCCCCTTCGTACTGCTTCACGACGGCCTTGGTCATGGCCGTGAATCGCTCGATGTCCCGTTCGAGCGAGGAAGGCTCGCCGATCGGATCGCCGGGGTAGTCGTACTCGGCGCGCAGCACGTCGCCGCGCGTACTGAAGCCGCGCTGGTCGACCAGGACGACGTCGCCGACCTTGCGCAGGCGATCGAGCTGGGCGAGGAAGCCGCGGCTCGGGCCGGACTCGTCCTCGAGGCGCGTCAGGTACGACGAGCCCGGACCTCCCGGAAGCATGAAGATCGGCGGGGCGGGTGTGTCCGCGGTTGCCTTGAAGCGCGCGAAGCCGACGCCGATGGTGCGGCTGCCGCTGGCATCGCGTCGTTCGGGAACGAACAGCGTTCCGATCTCGTACTCCGCGTTACCGGACGGCATCGCGACGCTGCGGGTCTCGACCTCGATCGTGCCGGGCTCACCCGCGACGGCGGGAGATCCCGAGGCGCCGGCGCCGACCATGGCGAAGGCCAGCAGGACGATCCTGAGCCCGATCGGCGACGTACGGTGTCGCGGGGAGAGCGAACGGTCGAAGGCGGCCGAACGCGCGAGGCGCGGTATGTGCATGGAGTGTTCCCTTTTGCAATCCTCGGACCCGGGGGCCAGCATACACGGCCTCGATGGGCGACCTCAAGCCGGTCGCCTTGAAACCGCGCTCCGGGGCCGATATCCTCATCGGAGCCCCAGAGAAAAGGACGGACGATCATGAGCGTGACATTCGGGCGCCTCGCGGCGATATTCCTGGTCTTCTTCGTTTTCGGCGTGCCGGCTGCCATGGCCCAGCCCGTCGACGAGCAGGCGATGTGGCCGTCCCCGAGCACGGCCGACTGGCAGAAGCCCTGTCTCATCAAGTGGCAGCGGACGTGGGAAGACGCCACCGCGGTCTCCTACGAGACGGGGCGGCCGATCCTGGTCTGCATCAACATGGACGGCGAGATCGCGAGCGAGCACTCCGCGCGTATCCGCTACCGGGATGCCGACAGCGCGAAGCTCTTCGAGCCGTACGTGTGTGTGATCGCGTCCGTCTACCGCCACACGCCGCGCGACTACGACGACGCCGGCCGTCGCATTCCGTGCCCGCGATTCGGGACCGTGACGTGCGGTGAGCACATCGCGATCGAGCCGCTGCTCTTTCGAAAGTACATGGAGGGCAAGCGTATCTCGCCCCGGCACATCATGGTCGAGCTCGACGGCAGCGAGACCTACGACGTCTATCACACCTGGGACAAGGCCTCGGTGTTCAACCAGATTCGTGAGGGCATCAGCGAGCGCGGTGAAATCCCCGTCACGGAGATCCGCGGCGACCGTCCGATCCTCGAACGGGTGGCGAGCCGCGACGTGAACGATCGCGAGGCCGTCGAGGAAGCGTACCGTTCCGGCGACGCGAAGATGCGGTCGGATCTGCTCGACGCGGCCGTCCGGCACGCCGACGTGGCGTCTCCCGATCTGCTGCGCCAGGCGCTCTTCGGTTTCGACAACGACATGATCGAGAAGGCGCGCTCGGCGCTCGCCGCGTCCGGGTCCGCCGACAAGATCGACCTCATCGTCGAAGCGTTGCGCACGCCGATGGACGAGAGCGAGAAGGAAAAGATGCTCGAGACGCTCGCGCGCATCGGCGAGACCTCGTCCTCGTCGCGGGCGAAGTGGCTTTCGACCCTGCATCGCGGACTCGGCGGTTCGTCCGGAGCGGTCGACGCCGATGGATGGAAGCCCGGAGGCCCCGGAAGCTACCCGGCACCCGAGGCGATCGGCGACTGGTCCGATCTGATGGATCGCGTCGACGTGAGCCGCGACCCGAATACCTCCTCGTCGGCCGATGCCGAGGAGAAGCTCGCGCTCGCCGAGTCCGCGCTCCAGTTCGCGCGCGGCGCGTCGGGGCAGGCGGGAATCGTCTCGGAGGAGGGCGGGCTGCTCACCGCAGATCCCGCCGCGGCGCGTCGACTGACGCGTTCGTACTACGACGAGGCGCGGCGCTCGGCCCGCGAGGCTCGGGAGATGGGCGCCGAAGGGTGGCGCGTCGAATCGATCCTTACCGTCTCGACGTACTATCTCGGCGAGACCGAGCCGGCGTACGAGCTCGCGGAATCGGCGGTCAAGCTCGTCCCCGAGGGTTCCGGGGACTGGGCTTCGATGGCCGTCCTCACGATCTACGCCGAGGGGCGGTTCCAGAAGATCAAGGCCGCGGTCGCCGCGAAGGAGCGCTGGGATCCGGTGTGGCTGACCGACGTGCACACGTCGTACACGGTACTCGCCCGGCATCCCCTCGGAAACGTCGGTCAGGTGGTCTGGCACTACGACTTCCTCGAATGGCTCGGCGCGAAGCGCTACGCCGGTCGCGTGCTCGACGAAGGCCTCACGCGGTATCCCGCCTCGGCCGAGCTGCACCAGCGGCTTCGCACGGCGATCCTCGATCGTGGAGTGGAGCGCCTCGAGGCTCGCTACGATGCGCTCCTCGCCAAGGACGATGCGCCGCCTTCGTACGTGTGGTTCGCGGGGCTCGCGTCCTTCGTCGCTGCCGAGTACCACCGCCGCGCCGGCGATGTCGATGCGGCCACGGCGGCATACGGCCGGTCGATCGCGCACTACGAGCGGTCGATCGAGCTCGACCCCGAGAACCGGGATTCGTCCGACTTCAACATCGCGCTCGCGCTGGCGGGACGCGCCCGCCTTGCCATCGAAGGCAACCGACCGACGGAGGCGATCGACGATGTGCTCGCTTCGTTCGATCGCGCGCCGGATGCGGCGGGGACGCTCGACGGTTTGAGCCAGACGCCCGCGATGACCGGAAAGCTTCTGGTCGCGCGCCTCGAGTCCGCGGGAGACGAAGCGAACGCTGCGCGGATTCGCAGCGCCCTCGAGAAGCTCGACCCCGAGCACCTGCTCGAACCGTTCGTCGACCGATAGTCATGACCCGGCGGATGAGCTCCGGCATCGTAGAGCCCCGCCATGAGGGAGATCGTATCTGATGCTTCGATCCCGATTCGTCCTGCCGACGCTGATGCTGGTGCTCGCGGCGGCTGCACCCGTTGCCGCACAGAACGAGGCGAGCCCGAAGGAGCCGGACCCGGGCGTGACGCTGCGTCTCGTCGAGCCGTTCGATCTGCTCGTCGGTCAGCTCCCGGTCCTCGACTTCGAGATCCGCAACACGAGCGGCGGACGCGTTCGACTCGTGCGACCGCTTTACGACTCGTTCGGCCACCGTCGCTATCCGAAGCTGACTCTCGAGGTTCTCGACTCCAAGGGGAAGGCGCTGTCGTTCGATCGGAAACCGGGCCCGGAGAAGCAGCCCGACATGTACGAGTCGGCGTTTATCGTGCTCACCCCCGGGCAGACGGACGGGTTCGAGCTGCAGTGGCCGTTCACGAGCGACGGCATCACCGAACCGGGGAGCTACACGCTGCGTCTGATCTACGACACGCGAGCCCCGAGCCTCGAAGCCTGGAATGCCTGGCCGCCCGAGGATCAGTCGGAGCTCGACAACCCGGTCGGTCGCGCCGAGATGAGCCGCTGGCTCGAGCAGGTCAAGCCGGTCCGCCTGGTTGCGGAAGCGAAGATCAAGGTGCACGAGCTCACCGACCGGACGTTCCGGACGATGCTCGTGCGCGGCACCCGCGACGCGTCAAAGGCGAAGGAGATCGACCAGGCCTTCGAGAGCGGTGCGGTGAAGATCGCCGGCCAGCGACGGATGCGCGGCGCGACGTTCGTCGATCTCGAAGCGGTGGCCGGGGGCGCACTTCCCGACGCGTTCGATGACTCCACCTACGTCGTCCAGCCCGCGACCCTGCGACCGAGCGTCCTCAAACCCTTCGAGGAGTTCCGCGGCGCGACGTTCGTCGTCGACGCCGTGTCGAGGCTCCCGGCGTGGCGCCGGCAGAAGCTCGGCCTCCCGCCGGCCGGGCGCTGATCCCGGAGCCGGCTCGAGGACGAGCGGCGGTGGCTACTCGAGGACGATCGGCTCTACCGTCAGGCTGTTGATGACGTTGATCTTGATCTTCCGCTTGACCGGCTTGTTGCTGCCGTCTTCCACGTTGAACTGGATCTTCGTCTTGCCGATGTCCGAGACGGTCGGTGTCCAGATGAACGTGCGCGTCGCGTCGTCGAAGATCGCGCCGGCGCTGAACGGGTAGGCCTTCGCATCGTAGCTGATGATGAGATCGTCGCCGTCCGGGTCGTCTGCGATGAGCGGGAACGAGTACTCGATGCCGACAATCGCCTGACCCTTCGTGACCTTCGCGACGAAAGGCTTTTTGTTCTTGTCCGGCTTCGGGTTCGGATCCTTGATCTTCAGCTTGTAGGTGAACTTCTTCGGCTTGTTGAAGCCGTCGTCGACCTGGAACTTGAAGTTGGCGTTCCCCTTGGCGCTCGGGTTGTTCCAGGTGAGCGTGCGCGTCTGCGGGTCGTAGGTCGAGCCGACGGGCTGCTCCTGCACGGAGATCAGCAGGTCTTCCTCGGCTTCGTTCTGGTCGGTCACCACGATGGGAACGGTCAGCGGCGTGCCGACGACCGTGGTCGTCTTGAAGATCGTGGCGACGGGCTTCACGTTCCTCGCGTTCTCGAGATCCGGCGCCTCGTTCCCGACGGCGAGCTTCACGTGAAAGTCACCGGGGTCGAGCTGTACGATCTGCTCCGTGCTGTCGTTGGCGTAGACGCGGCCGTCGCCGCGGACCGCCAGATAGGTCGTGCCCGACGTCTCGAGATCGGTGTAGGTCTCGTTCGAGTTGTTGGCATCACCGGGGTAGTCGACGACCGGCGAGAAGGGCGACGCCGCGTTGTACACCTCGCCGTTGGCGCGAAGCACGTACCAGTTGCCGTCGTCCGTGAACTCGATGTCGGCGTAGTAGTCACGCGTCCGCAGGGGGCCCGTGCTCGGGAAGGGCAGGCGCTCCACGAGCGTTCCGAACATGCCCTTCACGGTGGTGCGATACACGGTGCCGTCGGCTCTCAGGGCGTAGAGGAATCCTTGGACCGGGTCGAACGTGATCGAAATCCAGGTGGTGTCGGTCGCTTCGCCGTCACCCGCGCCCGAGACTCCCTCGCCGCCGCTGAAGCGGAAGATCGGGATGGTCTCGCCCTGGCGGAAGATCGTGCCGTCCGCGCGGAGGCTGTAGTGCGTGCCGGCGCGAATGATCGAGTCGGTGAAGAAGAAGTCGTCGGTCGGGAGCGTCTCGAACACCTCGTCGTTGCGTCCGAGCATCCCGTCTTCGTTCAGGCTCCACACGGAGTCGCCGTCGACCTGGAGGCTCACCCAGAACTCGGTGCTCAGGACCGAGCCCGGCAGCTCCGCGATCGTGACGCCGTTCATCACGATGCGGCCGTCGCGCCGCAGAACGTAACGATCCGCGCCCTGGATGGCGAGGTCGGCCCACGTCTGTGCCGTGCTGCCGTTCCCCCCGAGGTTCTCGAGGATGACGCTGTTGGCCGTGACCTTGCCGCCGAGGTTCAGCCCGTACAGCCAGGCATCCTCCTGGGCGCGCGCGGCGCTCGTGAGACCGATCAGCAGGAACGCGAGGCTCGCGAGGAGCGTGGACTTCTTCGCCATGACACCGTCACCTTTCGTGTGTGCACGCCTGGGGAGATTTCCTAAGCGTTATATCGCGCGCCACGAGAGGGTCAAGAGCCGCGGGACCTGCGACTAGCGCAGGTCCACGTCGACGATCCGATCCTCGATAGTGATCTCGTCGGTGTAAGTGACGCCATCGAATGCGGTTGCTACCCGATAGCGGCCGGGGGCGAGGCCGTCCGCCCGGAAGCTGCCCGACTCATCGGTGGTCAGAATCGCGACATCGCGGAAGACGGCCGGGAGAGAGGACAGGTCGAGACCCCCGATGGCGAGGGCCCGTACGCGGATCTCGGTGCCCGGGGGCAGTGCGCGCGGCGCTCGACCGGACAGCCCGCCGCCGGTGATCGCGATCTCCCGAGGCGCGGCTTCGCCGCCGGTCGGGTCGGAGTCCATCTTCAGGACGAACGCGAACGCGGCTCCCGGTCGAACCAGTCGCACGAGATGCGCGCCGTCCTTCGCGCGGTCGATCTCGAAAAGGCCGGTCTCGTCGGTTCGCCCGTTGTACGTCGAGCGCGCACGTCCTTCGTTGTCGAGATGGATGGCGGAGACGGCCCAGCCGGCGAGTCGATCCTCTCCGACGAGCTTTCCGCGAAGCGCCGCGGTGCTCGTCCGGAAGACCACCTCGTGCGTCTCGAGATCGCTGACCGACAGCCACACCGACTGATCGCGCGTGCGGCTTTCCTCGACCACGAAGCCCGTGATGACGCGGCTCAGGATGGCGACCTGGTCTCCCTCGGTGCGAAGGATGAAGCTCATGCCGGGCTCGGTCGCGCGGAGCTCGTAGTCGCCCTCGGGGACGCCGGTCATCTCGAACGTTCCCTCGTCGTTGCTCTTCACGGATCCGATCTTGGACTGCTTGCCGGTCTCGGCGTCGTGCCGGACGAGTCGGATTTCCTTGCCGGCGATCGGTTCGCCGTCCGAACCCACCACGCTCCCGAAGATCCGGGCGCCGACCGGGAAGACGATCTCGGTCGATCGCGTCTCTCCGGGCGCGATCTCGATTGGGTCGCTCTCGATCTCGAGCTGATCGGTGTTGAGCGCGAGCGCGGATCCGTCGGCCACTCGACCGGCGAGCATCAACGTCAGGTTCGTCACGCTTGCGGCCTCCACCTCCTTCTCGTACGTGATCGAGGCCGCGGCGCGCGATGTCGTCAGGCGGTAGACCCCGGGCCGCAGGTCGTCGAATCGGAACGTGCCGTCCTCGGTGGTGTGCATGGCCGACTGCCGGTCGACCCCATCGGCCCGCATGGCCTCCACCTTGACGTGGGGGGCGGGATCGCCGTTCGAGAGACGGACGATCCCCTCGATCACGCCCGGCACGTAGCGCTCGAGCGTGATGTCGAAGCGACCGTCGCGGAGCGGCGGCGATTCCACGCGATACGTCTGGAAGGAGTCGGCCTCGGCCCACAGCGTCGTGGCTCCTTCGCGCGTCGTGATCCGGTAGTAGCCGTCACCGTCCGAGCGGACGGCCGCGATCGTCTTCGTCTCGAGCCGGAAGCCGTCCCGTCCCGTCTCGCCGATCTTCACCACCGCGAACGGAATCGGCTTGCCGTCGACATCGAGGATCCGTCCCGAGAGATAGAAGTCGGACTCGAGCGCGATCCGGGCTTCGCTCTTGCCGGGGCCGACGGCGAGCGTCGTGTTTCGATCGAGGAAGCCTTCGCTCTTCACCCGGAACGCTAGCGTTCCCTGATCCGTGTAGTCGATCGCGAAGGACGTGTCGTCGGCGAGCGGGATCTCGAAGCCGGCCTCGCGGACGCCGGCCATGGGCTGCGAGACGGTCGCGGCAACCTTGGTGAAGCTGGATCCGCCGCGAACCGCGAGACCTTCATCGTCCACGATCTCCACCTCGAGCCGCGACGGCTGCCCCAGGCGAACGAGGACATCCGCGTTCGAGTCTTCGAGCTTGAGCGTCTGCGGGCCGTAACCCTCGGCGGTCACGAGGAACCAGCCCGTGTCCGGATTCGTGACCTCGAAGGCGCCGCCCGCGTCGGTCCGCACCGACGACACGCCGCGGTACGAGTCCTCGGCGATCCACGGGAAGACGCGCACATCGGGAAGCGCGTCGGGGTCCGTCGTCTCGAGGTCGGGGCGGTAGTCGATGTGCCGCCACTCGATGGCTTGCACGGTCGCTCCCTCCACGGGTCGGTCCGTGGCGGCGTCCACCACGATTCCGCTCGCCGTGACCTCGCCCTTCAGGACCGCGATCTCGAAGACGTTCTCGATGGAGGCCGAGCCGTCCGTCGGGAGCGGGGCGTCGAGCGTCGCGACCTCGCCCGTGTCCTTGGGGGCTTCCTCGGAAGTCGATGCGTAGATCTCTTCGGTCTGCTGTTCGCGCGCCGCGAGCACCAGGGTTTCATTCGGCTCGAGCTCGCGCTCGATTCCCGGGGTGTGGACCGTCGCGTCTCCGGCGTCGAGCGTGATGGCGATGACCGCCGCCGTCGCTGCCGTCACGGCAGCGCCCAGTCCGAGCTTCGTCATGAGGGACTTCATTTCCGGTTCTCCCGTGCGAAGAACCTCCACCGAGGCGCTGCCGCTCATCACGAGCACGCCGCCGCCGGGGAAGGCCACCTGCAGTGATTCGTCACCCCGGGCGTGGACGTTTGTCCGCCCGGACAGGAGCGCGAGACGCGCGGATCCGGTGGCGTGGGCCACGAGCGATCCGGCGTGGACTTCGAAGCGGCCGCGATCGGCGACGCGGAAGATCGCGTCGCGATCGAGCGAGACCTCGGGGGCGTTCGGCGACTCGGCGAAGAAGAAGGAATCGGTCGGGGAGGGATCGGGGCTCGGCGTGAGGACGAGCCGTCCGATCGCGATCAGCGCCACGATCGAAGCGGCGGCGACGAAGACGCGCGAGACGATCCGTCGCCTGCGGCTCGCCCGACGCTTCGCGAGCTCGCCCGCGGCCGCGTCGAGGATCCGAAGGTCGAGCTCGGAGGGCGTGCGTGTCGGCACGGTCTCTCGAACCTCTTCTTCTTCTCGAGCCCAGTTCTCTTCTCGAGTCCGGTCTTCGTCTTCGTATCGTTGCGAGTCCGACATCATTCCGTTTCCTTGCCCAGGGTCGCTCGCAGGCTCGAGCGCAATCGGTCGAGTGCCGCGCGATACCGCGAACGAACGGTCGGGAGTGGCGCCTTCACCTCGCTGGCGATCGTCCCGAAGTCGAGCTTGCCGAACAGCCGCAGCCGTACGACCTCACCCTGGCCTTCGGGCAGTGCGTCGAGCGCTCGACGCACCAGCCCGCAGCGCTCGTTGGCGAGGGTCGATTCGGCCGGGCCCCGAGAGGTCGCTTCCGCGTCCGCGGCGGCTTCGAGCGATCGATTGCGCGAGGCGTGAAGGCGCCTGCGATCGATGTGTCGGTTGCGCACGGAGCGGAAGAGATAGCCGCGAATCGATTTCGACGGATCGATGCTCTCGGCGTGCCGGATGAGACCGAGGAAGGCCTCGTGCACGAGATCCTCGGCTTCGTCGACGCGTCCGGAGAGCGAGCAGGCGAAGGCATAGACCGCGTCCTTGTGCGACCGGTAGAGTCGCTCGAACGCCCGCGAATCTCCGCGGCGGATGCCTTGCAGCAGGTCGGTGTCGGTCACGATTCAGTCGTTCTCTCGAGCTCACCCTCACCACGGATGAGCGGTCCGGATCGATGAAGCGAAGTCGGGATTTTCTCGGCCCGACCCCTGATTCCCGCGAAGGATTCGCGGGCGTCGTGGCACCATACTTTGACGGGAGCCTGTGGAGGCGCCCGGACGGGAGCGATCGGTGCGATTCAACTATCGAAACGACACGGTGTTGCGAGATCGGATCCTCCAGGGGGACCGGGAGGCTGCCGAGTCGCTGTTCGAGCGGAATCTCGACTCGCTGTACGAATTCGTCCACTACCGCGTTGGCGGCGAGACCCAGGTCGCGGAAGACATCGTACAGGACACGTTCCTCGTGGCGGTGGAAAGCCTCGAGCGCTTCGACGGCCGTTCGACGCTGTACACCTGGCTCTGCGGGATCGCGAAGAACAAGATCCGGGAGCATCGCCGCCGTCGCCGGCCCGTGCGCCTCGACGAGCTCCTCCTCGACGCGGACAGCGAGATCGACGGCATCCTCGCGGCGATCGAGGAGCGGGAGCTGCCGGATTGGATCCTCGAGAAGAAGGAGACGCAGGAGCTGGTCGGAGCCACGCTGGCTTCGCTTCCTCCCGACTACCGTCGTGCCCTCCTCGACAAGTACGTCGAGGGCATGCCCGTCGCCGGGATGGCGGATCGTTCGGGGAAGGGAACGAAGGCCATGGAGTCGATGCTGCATCGGGCTCGCACGGCCTTCTCTCGCGTGTTCCAGCTGCTCGCGAAGCGGCGGGGAGACATCGAGTGACGACCGATCCCGACATCCTCGATCGCAACGTCTCGAAGCTGATCCGCCACGCCTACCGGCCGGTGACGCCGGGGGCCGACTACAGCGCGCGACTGCGGCGGCAGGTGCTCGCGCTTGCCGACTTGCGGGCGAAGCGCTCGCGGCGAACGCGGGGGCGACGCATCGCCGGAGTCGCGGCCGCGGCGCTCGTGGTGCTCGCGATCGGAGCGGTGGCGCGCTTCGCGTTCTTCGACTCCCGAGAAGCGCCGAGCGCCGTCGTCTCGGTCGAGGCGATCCTCGCCGATGGCCGGGCCGCGATCCGAGCCGATGAAGAAGAGTGGCGAGCCGTCACCCTGGCGGAAGTACGCGACGGAGTCGCGATCCCCGGAGAGTCGCTCGAGCTCGCGACCCCGACGGACGTATCGATCGACGTGCGTCTCCCGGTGGACGGCGAAGTCTCGGTGTCGGGGGACTCGCGCATCCGGATCGAAACGAGCGCGTCCGAAGCCTCGTTGCGGCTCGATGCCGGGCGCGTCCTGGCGAGCTCGACGAGCGATCGCACGACGCTTCACGTGACGAGCCCCGAAGGAAAGCTCGCGGTCGTCGTCGGTCGGCTCGAGGCCGAGTATCCGGCGGTGCTCGAGGGCCTTGAAGGGGCGTCGATGCGGATCCGAATCGAGGAGGGCGAGGCGAACGGCGATCTCGGGCGCGGCCCCGAAGGGGTGCCGAGCGGCACCGAGCTGTGGCTCTGGCAGGGGCGCGCCGTGCGTCGCGAAGGTCCGCCCCTCGATCCGCCGAGCCTCGTCGATGCCGGCCCGTCGGCCGAGCCGCGCGTGGAGACGACGGATGGCCCCGGGGCGAGCGACATCGAACCGAGCGACCTCGAGCCGACGGGGGAGCCGGATCCCGAGCCGGTCGCCTTCGTTCGCGGCCGGGTTCTCGACGCGAAGACTCGCGAACCGATCGAGGGAGCGCTCGTGCTCAGCGATCGCGATGCCTCGGTCGAGTCGATCGCGGCGGAGCGCGAGGCGGTCGCGCTGTCGCCGCTGGTGACGGCGACCACCGACGAGGAGGGGCGCTTCGAGCTTCCCGTCGTCCGGTCCGGTCAGCAGATCGTACGGGCCTGTCACCGCGGGTTCGCGGTCGGGTGGTCGCGACAGTTCGGGATCGAAGAGGGCGCCGACGTCGAAGGCATCGAGGTCGGGCTCGACGCGGGTGGACGCATCGAGGGACAGCTTACGCGCGACGACGGCGAGCCCTGGCCGGCGTCGGCGATCGTGGCGATCCTGATCGAGCGGGGCGAGGCGCACCGGGCGGCGACGTTCAGCGAGACGACGACCGACGGCGAGGGCCGCTACGCATTCGAGCGTCTCGCGCCCGGCATGTACATCGTCGTCTTCGGTGGGCAGCGTATCGTTTCGGCGGAAGTGCGATCGGGAGAGACGACGCGCGTCGATCTCCCGGGGCAAGGCGGCGGCGTGCGGCTGTTCGGCGTAGTTCGTCGAGGCGACGGCAGCGTAGTGCCGGGCGCGACGATCTCGCTCAGCCCGGCCACCGGATTCGAAGAGGGCTTCCGGTGGATCGGCGCGCGAAGCGGTGCCGATGGCTCCTACGAGATCCAGAACGTGCAGCCCGGCGTCTACGACGTGTTGACGGGGGTCGACCAGCGAAGCGACATGTCGCTCCAGACGCGCGTCGAGGTTCCGATCGCCCTCGATCTCGAGCTCGACGTGAGGCTCGGCGAAAGCTCGATCGAGGGGCGCGTCACCGATCGGGAGTCCGGCGATCCGATGCCGATGGCCGTCATGGTCGCCGAGCGCATCGACGACGGCGCGGGCACGGTGACGTTCGCGGCGAAGATCCTCGCCGACATGGAAGGGCGCTATGCGATTCCGAACATGCATCCGGGCCTCTATCGCCTGACGGCGTACTCGATGTCGGGTACGCACGGCCAGAGCACGATCGACCGGATCACGCTTCCGGAAGCGTTTCGGAAGACGGAAGTCGACTTCGAGCTGTCGCTCGGCGGATCGCTTCTGGTGCGAACCGTCGATGCCGACGACGAGACGCCGCTCGATGGAATCCGGAGCCTCTTCCGGGACCCTTCCGGGCGGGAGATCCAGCTCTCGGAGCGGACGCGAACCGATCGCCAGGGAGTGCTCGGATCGCGAGGCCTACAGGCGGGCCGATGGACGGTGACGGTCCGGTCCGAGGAGTTCCAAGAAGTGACTCGCACGATCGATGTCGAGCCCGGAGGGCGGCACGAGTGGGTCGTGCGACTCGAGCGAAAGCAGTGATGAAGCGATGACGATCGGAGCGGGATGCGTGTCTCGCTCCGGTCGTCCTGCACACCCATCCTGAGGACGGAGGTGTTCCATGAAGCAACGATTCACGCTCAGCCTCTGCCTGCTCCTGGCGCTTTCCGGCGCCGTGCAGGCCGCGGACAACCGGGTCGAGCATCTGACGGTTCGGGGCAAGTCGGAAGTGAAGAAGGACAGCGAGCTCCTGGCGCTCGTCGTGAAGCTCGATGCCGCCAACTCGGCCGGCGACCGAGCCGGGCTCGAGGAGCAGGCGAAGGCGCTTGCCGCTCTCGCCGCGAAGCAGGAGTCGGCGATCCGACGGCACTTCGAGGGGCTCGCCAACTACCTGATCGCGAGCCAGGCCGAAGGCCCGAAGAACCCGCAGGGGCTGGCCGCCCTCGATCGCGCGATCGCCGCGCTCGAACGCGCCCTCGAGCTCGCGCCGAAGTTCAGCGAGTCCATGTCGTATCTCGGTTCCTCGTACGGGAGCCGCATCGGCGCCGGCGACAACCCGATGCTGGACGGCATGAAGTACGGACCGCAGGCCGACCGCGCGATGAAGACGGCCAGCGCCGCGGATCCGGACAACCCGATCGTGCGACTGAACCAGGGGATCAATCTCCTGTTCACGCCGGAGGCCTGGGGAGGGAGCGCCGAGGGAGCGATGGCCGAGTTCAAGAAGGCTCGCGAGCTCGACCCGGGGTACGTCGATGCCAAGGTGTGGACGGCGGTTGGTATGTTTCGGGTCGAGAAGCAGAAGGAAGGAGCCGCGCTTTTCGCGAAGATCAAGCGCGAGCATCCCGAGGACAAGCGTGTGGAAGGATTCGAGATGATGGCGAAGTTCCTGCCGGAGATGGTCGATTGAGCCGTGCGGCGATCGCGCTCGTGGCGGTGGTCCTCGCGATTGCGGGGATCGCCGCCGGCGCCTGGATCACGACGGGGCTCAGCCGAGAGAACACCGAGCTCCTGCGGGACGAGCTCGTCTTGATCCGCGAGGACCTGCAGTCGCTCCGCTCGCGCATGGATCGCGTCGAGTCCCGGGGGCGTCGGCCGGACGTCGAGCCCGCGTCGCGCGATCGCTCCCGTAGAGGCGCGACGAGCGTCGAAGCGGATCGCGTGGCTCCCGTGACCGCTGCGGCGGCATCGGTGGACGGACTGGCGAGCGGTCGTCCCGAGGATGCGGTCGATCTCGACGGTCTGCTCGCCGAGCTCCTCGACGGCGACCTTCCCTACGATCGACAGCAGGAGCTATGGGCCGAGATTCGCGACGCAGGTCTTCTCGATCAGGCCGTGGCGGCGATCAAGGCGCGCGCCGAGGCCGCGTCGGGAGACCCGGACATGCAGGTCGAGCTCGGCAACGCGTACCTCCAGCAGCTGATGGTGGCGCCTCCCGGTCCCGAGAAGGGTGAGCTCGCGACGCTCGCGGACGAGGCCTTTGCCGCCGCGATCGAGATCGACGACCAGCACTGGGATGCGCGTTTCCAGAAGGCGACGTCGCTCGCGTTCTGGCCCCCGATCTTCGGCAAGCAGGATCAGGCCATCGCCGAGTTCGAAGAGCTGCGGTCGCAGCAGGAGTCCTCGGGAATCGTCGAGGATGGACACGCCCAGACGTATCTCTACCTCGGGAACCTGCACCTGCAGCGCGGAGACTTCGCCAAGGCGCGGGACGTGTTCCGAAGCGGGCTCGATCGTTTCCCCGAGGACGATCAGATCCGCGCGCAGCTCGAGCAGGCCGAGAAGAGCGGCGGGGAGTAGGCTCCCCGTCGACGAGCTTCGATCAGGCGCGTCGCCGCCGCGGCGCGCGCCAGCGCGTTCGAAGCCACCAGACGCAGCACAGCAGCATCGTGGATCCGAGCGCGGCCGCAGCGAGATCCTCGTAGTACACGACGATCGCTCCGAGCGGCAGGTTCCACTGGAAGAACTCCACGACGAGCCCGCCGATGACGGCGCCGATCAGTCCGAAGACCACGTTCGTGAGGACACCGAAGCCCTCGCGCTTCATGGTGAAGAGGCTCGCGATGAACGAGCCGGCGAGAGCGCCCACCACGATCCAGACGAGGATCTCGTTCAGGGTGAACCTCGAGGCGATCTCTTGCTCGAGGGTTTGGGTCAGGGCGGTCATACGACGTCCTCGGCTCGACTTGGGCAGAGCTCCTGCGTCGGCGCGGCACGGATGACAGGCGAAAGGCGATGCGTCTTATCGAACGCCGCGGTCGTCGACTCGAGAGAAAACCGGCGCCCGAATCACTCCGTTCGCGATCGCCGCGTATCGAGTCGCCGATGGTGGTCGATCTACCGCGATTCGCTCGCTTCCGTAACGCGGGCCGCGCGTAGGAGCTTGTCGAGTGCCGCGCGGTCGAAGTGCCGACCGGACCGCACGACGTCCTGGACGTCGCGCAGATTCTCGATCGAATCGAGCGGGTTGCTCCCGAGCAGTACGAGGTCGGCAATCTTCCCCGGCTCGATCGTGCCGAGATCGGACTCGAGACCGAAGAACTCGGCCGGCACGCGGGTGGCGCTCTGCACGGCCTCGTTGGGCGTCATCCCCAGGAGCTCGACGAACAGCGCGAGCTCGTCGGCGAGGCTCCAGCCGGGAAAGACGAGCGGGACACCGAGGTCGGTACCGGGCATGATGCCGATGCCCGCGCTGTGGAAGCGCTCGAGGAGCTCGATCTGGGGGCGATAGGCCTCGATGCCGGGAAAGGCGGGCGGGATCATCTGGAAGAACACGTTCCAGAACTCGCGCAGGCGTTCCGGTGCGTACGCGGCCTCAGGGTGCTCGAGGACGCGCTCGAGCTTGGCCGGCGGCGTTCTCGCATCATTCAGCGAGGACAGGTAGGGGACGAGGAGCAGCGTCGGTACGAAGTGGAGTTCGCTCTTCGCGGCGCGTTCGATCCACTCGGCCTGCTGCTCGGGGCTGCGCTGCGAGAGCTGCACCGCGAAGGAACCGTCGATGTGCTCGATCGAGTGCTGGCCGTGCTCGATCCACTGGTCGATCGTCACGGCGCCAAGCGGATCGTGACCGCTGAAGTGGAGCCCCAGCTTCTTCGACTCGCTCGCGATGGCCGCGTAGGTCGCGGGCGATTCGTTCCAGTGGAGCTTCACGAGGTCGCCGCCGCTCTCGTGGATCTTGCGCACGGCGGTCTTCGCCTCTTCCGGTGTCGATACGACGAGGCGCCGCTTCTTCTCGGCTTCCCACTGCTCTTCCGTGCACAGCTGCTCGATCGCCGCGAAGATGGACGGGGTCGTGATCATGTAACCGGCGGCGCGGATCCGCGGCCCGACCAGCTCGCCCTTCTCGATGCGGTCGCGGTAGCCGAACGTGAGCGCGGGCTCGCCACCCATGTCGCGGACGCCCGTCACTCCGTGCGCGACGAACAGAGCGAGCTGCGGCTCCCCGATCTCCTGCACGTGGACGTGCAGGTTCCACATCCCGGGGATCATCACCTTTCCGGTGGCATCGATGACGCGGTCGACGCTCTTGGCATCGAGCGTCGAGCTCGCGACGATTCGCACGATGCGGTCGTCTCGGATCACGACGGCGCGGTCGCGCTGCAGCTCGGCTCCCGTTGCGTCGAGGACATGGACGCCCTTGAAGGCGTAAGTCTCGGCAGATGCCGGAAGGGAGGAAGCGAGCCCAGTGCAGAGTAGAGTGCAGAGGAGGGTCGCGAGGAGGATGGGGACGGCCTTCGAGAATCGTGCCATGAGTCACCTCGGGTCGACCCGGACCGCCCCATTCTACGGATCGGTCGGAAAAAGTCGAGATGCCCTCAGGACACCGCGTCGCGCTTCGGCTACCAGCCCCCACCGCTTCGGAGCACGCAAGGAAAGCCGCCGCCGACGATGTCGTAGACCGCGCTCTTGCCGCCCGAGCTCTCCGCGAACCATTCCTTGCAGGTCTGGGTGCGGCTCGCGAGACGGACGGTGTGGACTTCGCCGGGCGAGCGCACGATCCCGCGCACGGGCAGGTCGGCGACGATGCAGCCGCGCATCGTCGAGACCTCGGTGTCGGCGTGGTCGCGGAGCAGGGCCGCCGTCTCTTGCCCGAAGCGATCCGGATCCCAGTACCACAGGCCGCACAGCCCGAAGAGCCGGCCCGCGATCGTTCCGCGTTCGCACAGGAGCGCGAAGGCGCGGCCGGCTTCCGGTTCGCGGTGCAGGATGCGGAGGGCCGCGACCTCGTGCGGGAGGATTCCGGCGACCCCGATGGCCGCGTCGGTGAAGCGCGTGGCGTTGACGAGCACGTCGAAGGCCAGCCGTCCGGCGTCGGACAGCGGGGGCAGCGAGGCGTCCGGCCACGAGCCGCCGACCGCGGGCCAGTCGCCGGACGGGCCCCGGTCGCCGACGGACCGCAGCACCGTCTTGCCTTCGCCCTCGCCCTCCGGGCTCTTCGCCTTGTCGTCCGCGGCGTCATCGTTCGGCTTCGCATCACCGCCGGCCTCGGCCGAGAGGTCAACGCAGAGGATCTCGACGTCGTTGCGGATGAAGGCGCATCGGCCGGCGAAGGCGGGCATGCACCACACGACCTCACGCCCCGACGCCGAGCCGGTGGGCTCGATGACCTTCGCCCGGTCGATCTCCTCGTAGCCTTCGGGGCTCAGCCGAGCGATGATGAGCTCGCCGAGCTCGTTGAACAGCCAGAAGCGATCGTCCTCTCGGACGAGGAACGCCGTGTCGTTTCCCTTCGGACGCCGGCCGAGCACGTCCTCGGTCGTCCAGAGCCCTTCACCCAGGGGGAGCCGGATCGCCGAGAGGACTCCGCGCTGACCGAGCCCGTACATCACGCCGTCGACGACCATCGGCTGCACGTTGATCGGCGAGAGCATCCGCCGGCGGTCTCGCCATACGATCTCGGCCGCGGGTCGATCGTCGGCCAGCTGGAGCAGGAGGTTCTTCCCGCGATACCCGCCGACGTACAGAAACGACTCGGTCAGGACCGGCGACATGATGATCGATCCCTGCGTCGCCTCGTACGGAACCGACCAGTACTCCTTGCCGGATTCGGGATCGACGGAAGAGACGGCGTCGGGCTTCAGCAAGATGAGCTGTCGCGTACCGCCGAACTCGATGATCGTGGGGGGCGAGTACCCGAGAGATTTCGACGATCCGCTCTTCCAGATCTCCTTGCCCGTGAGCTTGTCGAGTGCGACCACATGGCTGCCCTCACCGCCCGCCAAGGTCAGGAGCTTCTGCCCGTCGATCAGCGGATGCGCCGCGTATCCCCAGAGCGGCGAGCCCTTCGCGTACTCGGTTCGCAGATCGCGTGACCAGAGGATCTTGCCGGACGCGGCCTCGAACGCGAAGAGGTTGCCTTCGGCGCCGAGCGTGTAGACGCGATCGCCGTCGACGGCGGGCGTACACCGGGGACCGGCGGGGTACGACACCGAGGTCGTCACCGGATACTCGTGCTTCCACAGGATCTTGCCGGTCGACTGATCCAGACACAGCACGCGCTCGGTGCCGGGATAGGTATTGCGGCTGAAGTTCGATACGTCGACGTCTTCCTCGGAGACGAAGTCCATCACGAAGACGCGGCCGTCGGCGACGGACGGCCCGGTGTAACCGCTCGCGATGGGCGTTCGCCATCGGATGGTCGGGCCGCCCTCCGGGAATCGTTCGAGGAGCCCGGTCTCGCGCCACACGTTGTCGCGCTCGGGCCCCATCCAGTGCGGCCAGTCGTCGGCGGATGCCGGTCGCGTGAGGAACATCGCGGCGAGAAGCGTTGCGGTGAAGATCCGTCGTTGCGTCGTCAAAGCGTTCCCTCCTGAAGTCTTGCGAGAATCGGGACGGATCGATGATATCGAAGCGCGTCACGGGGGTCCATTCGCCCGGCAGACTTCGAGGACGGATGCCCGGGGCCCTGCCTAGTTGTGGTACGCTTGAAGACGGGGACGTACCCAGGCGAATCGACGAGGACGAGGAGGAGCCCATGTCACGCCGTAATCGACGTTCGAGCTTCGACCTGGGCGAGGCGATCTTCCGCTACACGGCCTACGCGGTCTTCCTCGCGTACTTCATCGGCCTCCAGCTGCAAGATGTCGATGCCGTCCAGGAGTGGTTCCGAGGAGATTCCCCCGACGCGCCGGAGGCGCCGGCCGAAGTCGGGCCGGAGCTGGCTCCCGTGCGAGATCTCGGCAGCTTTCCGATGGGCCCGCTCCCCGACGTGACGTTCGTCGTTCAGCAGGACCCGGACGTGATCGGCGTGGAGATCGCCGAGACCTACGTCGAGCGACTGGGCCCGGCGCTGGCCCGGCGGTTCGGCCATCCCGATCGTCCGCTCGAGCGAGTCGTCTACCTGCACACGCCGGGCTCGTTCCGCGATGCCGCGCGAGAGTTTCACGGGCGCCTCGAACACTACGCGGGCTTCTTCGATCCGATCTCGTCCGTCGCGCACGTCCCCTGGGTGCCGGACCGACCGGAAGCGATCCACACGCTCATCCACGAGATGGCGCACCAGTACGTGGCGGCCGTCCGGGAGGATGCGCATGGCCTCGGAGTACCGTACTGGTACGAGGAGGGGATCGCGACCGCCTGCGAGCCTCACCGCCTGACCGACGACGGCATCGAGATCGGGCTGCCCGTCCTCCCGGAATGGATCGTGCGCGAGGCTCTGCGCACCTTCGACAGCCCGGACTTCGACCTTCGAGAGTACATCGACCTCGACGGGCAGGGCTTCCGGTTCCGAGAGCGCTCGGAACGCGCGGTCGGCACGGTGCTCGTGCAATTCTTCCTGCACGGCGAAGACGGTCGCCACGCCGCGTGGTTCGCGGAGCTCGAGAAGCGCATGGGCTACGGAGGCAGCCGACTCGGAATGCTCGACTACCTCGATGTGGAGCCCACGACGCTTCTCCAGCAGATCCGCGAGTTCGTGCGCGCGAGCGCGGGCGGCCGCTAGCCGCCCGGCTTCACGTCGACCGTGATCTTGTGGATCGTGCCCGTGAATCGCGTCTCATCGCGTCCGATGCCGATCCCTTCGACGACGGGCGTCTGGTTGTCGAGCCCGACATCGGCGGTCTCGTCGGCCGAGAACATCAAGGGCTGCGTCCGCTCGATACGGCCTTCCGCGACGACCGTGCCGTTCACCGACAGCGTGGCGTCGCCTCCCTTGCCTTGACCGTCTCCGTCGTACTTGAAGTCGAACACGATCGTCGCCTTGCCGGCGGGGATCGCGTCGGTCGCCGCGACGGTATCGCGCGAGAGCCCGAGGAAGTTGTAGTCGTAGGCGGGCTTGCCGTCCTTCATGTAGAGGCACCACCCACCGAACCGGCCTCCCTGCGCGAGGAGGACACCGTTGGCCCCGCCCTGCGGGATGTCGACCTCGGCCGTGATGCGCTTCGACTGGTTCTTCACGTTGATGAACGTGTTCTCGAGCATGCCGTTCATGCCGTCGTAGAGCGTGAGCGACGTTCGACCGTTCATCAGGTCGGGACGTCCGGCGATGGCCGGATTGACGCGATCGATCACCCGGTCGTCGATCGGGAGGACGTAGTACCGCTCGGCCTCTCGCATGAAGAGCGCCTTCATCTTCTCGAGCTTCTCGGGCTCTTCGTCGGCGAGGTTGTTCGCGAGGCTGAAGTCATCGCGCACGTGGAAGAGATCCCACTCGTCGGACTCGAGCGGCTTCTGCTTGCCCGTTTGCCAGGGCGCACGGTGGAGCGTCCGCGCGAACCATCCGTCGTGATAGATCGCTCGGTTGCCGAAGATCTCGAAGTACTGCGTCTTGTGGCGCTCCTCGGCGTCCGCGTCGTCGAACGAGTAGAGGAGGCTCGTGCCTTCGATGGGCGTCTGCGGCGTTCCGTTGACGATCTTGGGCTCGGGGAGGCTGGCTGCTTCGAGCACGGTCGGTGCGATATCGATGACGTGCCCGAACTGGCTGCGGACTTCATCTTTCGCGCGAATGCCGTTCGGCCAGTGCACGACCATGCCGTTTCGCGTACCCCCGAAGTCCGACGCGACCTGCTTCGTCCACATGAACGGCGAGTCAAATGCGACGGCCCAGCCCGCGGCCATGTGCGGGAACGTGTACGGTCCGCCCCACTTGTCGAGCTTCGGAAGCAGATCGTCCACCTTCTCGATGACGCGGTTGAAGTACGTCATCTCGTTGTACATGCCGACGAACCCGCCTTCGGCGCTCGTGCCGTTGTCGCCGGCGATATAGATGAAGAGCGTGTTGTCGAGCTCATCGACGTCTTCGATCGCATCGACCAGCCGGCCGATCTCGTGATCGGTGTGCTCGAGGAAGCCGGCGAACACCTCGGCCTGGCGTGCGAAGAGTTTCTTCTCGTTCGCGGTCAGCTTGTCCCAGTCCTTGATGTCATCCGGCTTGGGGGGGAGCTTCGTGTCCGCGGGGATCAGTCCCATCTTCTTCTGGCGTTCGAAGGCTTCGCGGCGAACGATGTCCCATCCGTCGTCGAACTTGCCCTTGTACTTGTCGGCCCACTCCTTCGGGACGTGGTGCGGGGCGTGAACGGCGCCGGTGGCGAAGTACATGAAGAACGGCTTGTCCGGCGTCATCGACTGCTGGGCTTTGACCCAGCCGATCGCCTGGTTCGTCATGTCGGTCGTGAAGTGGTAGTTGTCGCTCTTCGGCGGGGTGACGCGCGTGACGCCGTCGTAGGTGAGCGGATACCACTGGTCGGTCTCTCCGCCGATGAATCCGTAGAACTTGTCGAAGCCCTGGCTGGTTGGCCAGCGATCGTACGGGCCCGAGACGCTCGTCTCCCAGGCGGCGGTCTCGTGCCACTTGCCGAACGCGCCGGTGCTGTAGCCGTTCAGGCGGAGCATTTCGGCGAGGGGCGCCACGCTGTTCGGGATCTGCCCGGTGTTGCCCGGGAAGGCCGTCGCCGTTTCCATGATCGACCCGGCGTTCGCGGTGTGGTGGTTGCGTCCGCACTTCAGCGCGACGCGCGTCGGCGAGCACAGCGCCGTCGTGTGAAAGTTGTTGTAGCGGAGGCCGTTCGCCGCCAGTCGATCGAGGGTCGGCGTCTGCAGGGGCCCGCCGAAAGCGCTCGGTCCGCCGAAGCCGATGTCATCGATCAGGACGATGACGACATTCGGGGCTCCCTTCGGGGCCTTGACCTGGAAGAGCGGCGGCGCCTCGACGTTTCGCGCGTCGAGCTCCTTGCTGCGCGGGCGCGTCGGCTCCTGGATCGGGAGGATCGTTCGGTCGAGCCCTCGTCGCTTCGAGACCTTCGCGCGAGCAGGGGGCGTCTTCTCGTGAACGATGCAGCCGACGATTCCCGAGACGAGAATTGCGGCGAGAACGACGTACGCGACGCCGATACGGGACGAAAGCCTCATGACACTCTCCTTCAGCTGGGGGCGAATCACGACAGGGTGGGGTCGATCCGATCTCGCCAGATTGTAGCTGAGATGCTCGGGGCGGGCTAGCGAAGGCGGAGCGGGCGGAGGCGGATCTCTCGGTAGGCGACGGGGCCGTGGTCGCCCTGGAGCATCAGCGGACCGAAGGGGCGCTCGTTCTTGAAGAGTGCCGCGCGGGTGGGGCCGGGAGCTTCGACGTTCTCGTGGACGACGACCCCGTTGTGCTCGACGCGCACGAAGCGCGCGTTCTCGACCTTCTTGCCCTTCCGGTCGAAGCGAGGCGCGCGGAAGACGATGTCGTACGTCTGCCACTCGCCTGCCGGCCGCGCGGCGTTGACGCGCGGCGGAACCCCGTCGTACCCCTCGTTGCCGGCTCCGCGCTCGGGATCCCATCGCTGGTACAGGCCGCCGCAGTCGTCGTGCCTCGGCTCGGGCTTGCCGTAGCTGTCGAGGATCTGGATCTCGTAGCGCCCCATGAGGTAGACGCCCGAGTTCGACCCCTCCGAGACCTGGAACTCGAGGTGGAGCTCGACGTCGCCGTGCTCGAAGTCCGTCACGAGGTGATCGGTCCGTCCGGACTCGCCGTTGAGCGCGGCCACGGGGCGACCGTTACGGCCCGCGAGCCGCTTCGGATTCGACGGGTCCAGCGAGACGTCTTCGAAGAGGGCCCAGTCGCCGACCGGGTCCCGGAAGCGGGCGAGATCGCCGCGATCGAGAGGCCAGTGGACGTAGCCGTCGGCACCGATGTCCGCCGGCTTTCGATTCAGCGTGTACCACGCCTCGGTCGACCAGATCTCCTCGCCGAAGTCCGACGTGGGGTCGGTCCGCAGGTGGACGACGTGTCGCTCCCGCAGCCCCGGAATCGAGAGCCGGACCGAGCGGCGATCGCCCGCCGCCTTCGCGGACGCGACGACGAGACGCTGCTCGTCGTACTTGGGTCCGCCGTACTGCGGCGTCGGCCGGTAGTGCCACTGGGCGACGTCGTAGCTCGCCGGGTTCTCGAGCCACGCTTTCGAGACCGGCCGCGTGAACGTGAGGTCGAATCCGCCGGGGGCGGCGCGCATGGAGTGGATCTCGAACGCCGAGCTCGCCACGGGACGGAGTCGCTGCAGCCCGAATCGCTTGCCGCGCCAGGACCAGTTGCCGCCGGCGCCGGTCATCCCGACGTACAGGCATCCGTCCGGGCCGGACACGAGGCGGTTCACCCCCGCTTCGAAGCCCTGGCTGTGGCGCAGCACGCATCCCTGCATCACGCCGCCGACCTCCTCGAGGAAGATCCGCCGGATCCCGCCCATCGTGATCTCGCCCATCAGCATCTGCCCGGCGAACTCGCCCTCGCGGATCAGGAGCGACTCGCTCGGCGAGTTGGCGATCTCGTTCTGCGGCAGCCAGACCGTCGGCGGGGTCGGCGGGTGCTCGGAGTGGAGGCTCGGGTAGCCGCCTTCGGGATAGCGATCGCTCTTCTGTTCGCTCGTCCCGTTGTAGTGACCGTAGAACTCGCCCTCCTGAACCCGGATGAATTTGCTCGATGGGAGCCACGCACCCTGGTTGTCGGCCACGTAGAGGCCGCCACCGGGGCCGACCCCGAGGCCGTTTGGCGTTCGGAAGCCGCCGGCCAGGAACTCGACGTCGCGGGTCTCGACGTTCACGCGATAGCACGTGCCGCGGTGCTCGGGATTCGGGCCGTTCATGCTGACGACCTCGCCCATCACGTTGTCGGACTCGATCGTGTTGCCGAAGTAGATCGACGTCGACAGGGTGCCGTACAGCCAGCCTTCGTGATGCACGAGACCGAACGAGAAGTGGTGGTAGTTGTCGCTGATCCACGGCGTGACGAAGACTTCGCGCGTCTCGAAGACGCCGTCGCCATCCTCGTCGGCGAGCCGCGTGATGTCGGTGCGATGCGAGACGTAGATCACACCGTCGACGACGGCGACCCCGGCCGGATCGTGGAAGCCGTCCGCGATCTTCACGACCTGCACGTCCTCGTCCGTTTCGCTCGCGAGGTTCTCGAGCCCCCACAGGGTGCCGTTCGGCTCCTCGCGGAAGATGCCGTTGTTCACCGGCTCGAAGTCGGCGATCACGAGGCGGCCGTCGGGAAGGAACGCCATCCCGCCGACCTGCGGCTCGAAGCCCTCGGGGCGGATGTCTTCCAGCATGAAGGAAGGATGCACCGACTGGAGCGGGAGGCCGTCGCCCGCGCGCACCGGTCCCTTGCCGTCGTCGATTCGTTTGAAGCCCGGCGACACCACTCGGGTGATGCCTCGCTCGATGCGGAAGGCTTCCTTGGGGACGAGAGCGAACTCCTCGGCGCCCGGCGGCCGCCACTCGAGCCGCAGCACCTCGCCGCCCGCGTTCTCGAACATGTCGACCTCGAAGGCGTGCAGCCCCGCCTCGAGCTCGATGTCGCCTTCCTTCGACGTGGCGCCGTGGACGCCGTCGTGCAGGATGATCTCGTCGCCGTTGATGCGCAGTCGGGACCCGTCGTCACTCGTGAGGCGGAACCCGTACGACCCGGCCTCGTCGATCCGGAGGAATCCGAGCGCCTCCACGACGAAGTGATCCTCGAAACCGCCGAAGGCCAGCGCACCCTCGGCGTCGAGCACGTCGCGGCGTTCGTCGAAGTTCGGGGTCTGATCCTCGAGGAGCGGCCACAGCCGGTTCATCGAGTAGCCGATGTCGTAGACGCGAAAGGTGAAGCCCGGCTCGAGGGTTGCCGGATCGACGTCATCGCGGGCGAGAGCCGCCGCGGAAGTACCCATCCAGATGAGGAGCGCGAAAAGCCGAAGAACAGGAGTCGGAGCGGGGCGTCTCATGGGGGTCGCTTTCCAGATGCGAGCAGACTCGTAAACTCATGGTTGACAGGCCGGTTGCCCGGCTACCGGCGCGCCACTCTACCGGATTCCACGGATGTTCTCCAGTGCCCGAGGATCGTCGATGACACGCGTTCTGCCCTGGATCGTCGTTGCCGTGACCGCCTGCTGGCCGGCGGCGACGACCGTTCATGCCGATCCCGTGCGTGCTCGGCGGCCGGACATCATCGTCATCACCGGCGACACGACGCGGCGGGACCTGATGGGCTTCTACGGCTCCGGTGTGTCGGCGACCCCCGTACTCGATCGTTTGTCGCGTGAGTCGTACGTGTTCGAGCGCTTCGTCAGCGCCTCCAACAATACGAGCGTCTCGTTCGCGTCGCTCCACACGGGCCTTCCGATGCGGCGACACGGCGTCGCGTACCTCGCACAGTTCGGCTATCGCCTCGCGCCTCACTTCCGCACGATCGCCGAGGTGCTCGACGGCTCGGGCTACCTCACGGCGGCGGCGGTCAGCGTCTTTCACCTGAACCCCGAGATCTCCGGGTTCGGTCGCGGCTTCGAGGTGTTCGTGGACTGCGACGGCGAGGACGTCCGGCGCGCCGACCGGACGAACGACGCGCTCTTCGCGCGGCTCGCTCCCGAGCTGGCCGATGCCGACCGGGATCAGCCGCTCTTCCTGTGGATCCACTACTTCGACGCGCACTTCCCGTACGCCGCTCCGGAACCCTACGCGGGGATGTTCGACGGGATGCAGGTCGGCATGGGCACCACGGCTCCCGACGCCGAGGTCCTCGAACGGAAGGTCGTCGAGGATGCTCGTTACGCGGGCGAGGTCCGCTACATGGATTCGCAGATCGGGAGACTCCTTTCGTGGCTCGACGCGCGGGGGCGACTCGAGAACGCCGTCATCATTTTCACGGCCGACCACGGCGAGAACCTCGGCGAGCATCGACTCTACGCCAATCACAATCGTCTCTACCGACCGGTGACCGAGGTGCCGCTGTTCCTGAAGCTCCCCGGCAAGCCGGGGGGCGTCGTTTCGGGAGCGCTCGCTCACACGACCGACCTGATGCCGACCATCCTCGGCGCCGCCGACCTCGAGGATGCGCTGCCGGACGATCGCGAAGGGCGCGACCTGTGGACGGTGCTCTCGGAGGAAGCTCCCGAAGAGCGGGCGGTGTTCTCGGAGGGGCGCAGCCACCTCGAGAAGATGATCGTCCGTGGCAACCGGAAGCTCACGTACCGGTTCTCACCCCACGTGCCCGAAGGGCAGGACTTCGAGCTGTACGATCTCGCGGGAGAACCGACCGAGACGCGCAATCTCTATCGCGCTGACGATGCGGACGCGGCTTCTCTGCGCGAGGAGCTCGGCCGCTTCATCGGGACTCGTGCGGTCACCCTCGACATCGGAAACCCCGACGGTCGGCACCATCGTGTCGAAGGCTTCCTGCGACCGCTCAAGGGTGGGCGGATCCTGAATGCCCAGGGCGAGCTCGGCGGCGAGGGGTGGATCCGCACGGATGCGAGCGGAGACGTCCGGTTCGGGGCGCGAATCGGCCGCGAGAATCCCGACAGCGTTCGCGTGGGCTTCGATCTCGACTGGGCCGCGGCGGTCGCCTTCTGGGGGCGGGTGGACGGGAGGCCGGTCTACCGCCGAGAGCTCGCCTTCGACGGAGTCGACAATTCCGATATGGCGGTTCGGATGGTGTTCCTGTTCGAGGACGCGATCGAGCCCGAGCCGAGCGCGGGGGACGAGCCGGCCTACGGTTTCGAGCGGGGGTCGTGGTTCATCACGCGAGAGACGATCGGCGCGACGCGATCGAAGGTCGTGTTCGAGCATCGGCCTTCGCTCGGCGCGCCGGACGACGCCGAATTCTCGGTGATCGTGCACCATGCGAACGGCGTGAGCGAGTCGCGGTGCGAGCCCGCGTCGGCCGCGAGCGTCGAGACGGGGTTCGAGCGCGTCCTGATTCGCGGACAGGGACACGTGCGCGTCGAGCTGACGATCGAGGGCAGCGCGCGCTACTTCCTCGCGACGCTGGCTTCGGCCGAGAGGGCGTCGGGGCCGGACGAGGTCGTCACCGGTCCGGGCTTCTTCAAGCCGGAGGGATGGCACGGGCCGGGCGTCCTGTATTCGCCGTGGTTCTCGCTGCGCCGGAGGGCCGAAGGCGGGCGCGAGGACGAGCATCGTCCGGCGTACACGCTGTTCCGCTTCGGGCGCGATTCGATCGGTGGAGCGATCGATCCGACGCTCGCCGACGAGCTCGATGCCGAGACCCGAGCGCGGCTCGAGGCGCTCGGGTACGTGCGCTAGGCGAGCACGAGCGCCTCGGAGAGAAACTCGGGGCGGGCGATCGACACGATGCCGAGCACCCGCCCCTCACCCCCTATCCCGAGGACCGCTATTCGATCGTGAGGATCACGGCGTTCGTCACGCTGGCCGGCTTCGAGCTGGCCGTCGCCGGATCGAGGATCGCTCCCTGGAACGTGACGGTCGTTCCCGGCGGAAGATGCACGGCGTCGCCGACGGGAAGGTCGAGGAACGTGGTCGGCGCCGGATCGGGATCGGCGATCGGCATCCCGTCGAAGCCGATGCTGTCGCCCACGCGATTCCGGCGTCCGATGTTGTTCCACACGGCCGAGGGCGTCGCGTCCGGCAAGAGGATCGGGAAGCACGTGTGGCCGAGGTTCGCCGGCAGCTCGCCGATCGTGATCGACGACGGTGCGCCGGCGTTCGCGTGCAGGACGAACTTGCCGCTTCCCCCGGACGGCGGCAACAGGAGCTCGGCCGCGATGGACGCTCCGCTGGCGACGCTCACCTGGCCGCGACTCCCGGCGCTTCCGTTGACCAGCAGGACGTTGACCGGCGCGCCGGCGCCCGCGTTCACGGTGCCCGCGGTGCACGGCCGCGTTCCGAACAGGACGAACGATTCTCCCTGGATGAGCGGTCCGCCGAACGGCGCGCTCGTCAGGAGGTCCTTCAGCCCGTCCCCGTTGATGTCACCCGCCGCGCAGACCGAGAACCCGATGACGTCTTCGAGGTTCGACGAGACGATGACGAATCCATCGGTGCCGTCGAGGTCGGAGAGCTCGATCGAGGCGGGGAACGCGTCCCGACGGCCGAAGATCACGTAGGCGCGACCGGGGAAAGGCGATTCGGGAGTCCCGGCCGAGATGATGAAGTCGTCGATCCCGTCGCCGTCGAAGTCGCCGATTCCGTCGACTTCCATTCCGGCGCTGGCGCTGAGCACATGACCTTCCAGCGCGAACCCGTCGCTTCCGTCGAGATTGCCGAGCTCGACGATCGCGGGGAAGCTCGATGCACCGAAGGCGACGAAGGCGCGTCCGGAATCGAGGACGCCCGCATCCGCGCCGGGGACCCCGAGCAGCAGATCGTCGAAGCCGTCGTCGTTCACGTCGCCCGCGATCGCCGCACCCGTGCCGGCTCGCCCCGCGGGATCGGTTCCACGAAGCGAGAAACCCTCGGTGCCGTCGAGGTCTGCGGCGCGAATCGGTCCGGGGAATCCACCCGTGCGTCCGAACAGGACGTACGTGCGTCCGTTTCCGAGGTCCATGCCCGGGGCTGCGGCCACGACGTCGCTGATCCCGTCGCCGTTCACGTCTCCGCCTCCGGAGACGGCTCGGCCGAGCGCGCCGAGGGAAGCGTCGCCGCGGATGAGGATTCCGTCGGCAGGCGTCAGCGTCGCGAGATCCATCGAGGCCGGAAACGACGAGCGTCCGTAGATCACGTACACCTCTCCGGCGTCGATGCGCCCGCCCGGATCCGCTCCCGGCGCGCCGAGCAGGAAGTCGTCGATCCCGTCGTTGTTGACGTCGCCGGCGGGGCCCACGAACGAGCCGGCGCGATCGCCGGGATCGATTCCGTTCACGAGGAATCCGTTCGTCCCGTCGAGCGTCGACAGATCGAGCTCGGCCGGGAAGGGATCCGTCGATCCGAACACGACCCACGTGAGGCCGGCGGTGTCGGTGTCGATCGAGCCGATCAGGAGGTCGTCGATGCCGTCGTCGTTGATGTCGCCCGCACGCCCGACGGACCCTGCCGACGTCTCGAGCCCGATGCCGCGGGCGAGGAAGCCGTCCGTGCCGTCGAGGTTTCCGAGGTCGACGCGATTCGGGAAGCCCTCATCCGTCCCGAAGACAATGTAGGAGATGCCCGCCGCTTCCTCGCCGCTCGGTCCGGAGGCGACCGGGGATCCGATGACGACGTCGTCGATCCCGTCGCCGTTCAGATCGAGGCGTCCCGTCAAACTGGCGCCCGAGAACTCGAGCAGCTGGGATCCGCGGAGCGCGAACCCGTCGCTGCTGTCGAGGTCGCGCACGTCGATGCTAGCGGGGTGACCGGCTTTGGCGGCGCGTGGGGCCGCTCCGATACCGATGACGATCGTCGACGCCAGAATCGCGCCAACCAGCAGGTGCTTCATCTCGATCTCCTCCGATACGCGGGATCGCGGGGTGGTCGACAGGCCGCACGAGCGTCTTCGAGCGGCGTCTGGAACCCCTCGCGAAATCGGAGATCGGGAGCTGCCAAAAAAAACGGACTCGCCTCCGCGGAGGCGAGTCCGTTGCGTTGTTTCGTATCGAACCTTGCGAGGACGACCGAGCTTAGAAGTTGAGCGTGACTCCGGCGTTACCGATCAGCTCGAAGTCGTCGCTGTTGTTGATGCGCTCGGTGGAGCTGCCGAGGAAGAGGCCGTGGACACCGACGTCCAGCGTCCATCTGCCGTAGCGCGACTCGGGATCGGTGAGCGGCAGCGCGACCTCGACACCGAGGTCGAGGTAGCCCCACTCGGAGTCGTCGCCGCTCGGATCCTCGTAGTAGTCCGAGATGCTGAGGCCGACGACGGCCGGGAACGTGATGTCGATCGGTCGCTCATCGACGTCGACACGGAGGCCCGGGCGAATCCCGAGCTCGGCGTACACACCTTCGTTGCCCTGGCCGTCGGCGTCGTTGTCGACTTCGAAGCTGATCGCCGCGTGCGGCTGAAGGCCGCCGGCGAGGATCCCGTCGAAGACCTCGGTGTCATCGAAGCTCAGCTGAGCCGTGATGTCCTGGATCGTGTCGAAGCTGTCGTTGGGGCTCGAACGCGTGGTGTAGATGACGCCGAGCGCGGCCTGCTCCGTCAGGTTGAACGACAGGCCTCCGTAGAAGTTGTTCTGGTACCAGGCCTTCGGATCTTCTGCCGTCGAGCCGTGACGCGTTCCGGTCGGGCCCGAGTGCAGACTGTTCCACGTTCCGAAGATGACGGCGATCGTTTCGTTCACGGCGAGCTCGAGCTCGGCCCAAGGCTGAACGACGACGCCCTGGTTCTCCTGGACGAGGCCTCGGAAGTAGTACTTGTTGCTGACGTCCACACCGACGCTTCCGGAAATCGCGCTCCCCGGCTCGTCTGATTCTTGAGCCAACGTACCGGCAGCGAGGCAGAACACGAGTGTCGTAACGATCGTGATCTTCTTCATGAAAGCCGCCCTTTCTTTCTACTGAGTCTCTTCACTATCCGCAGTCAAACCTATCAATGAGAACGATATTTCTAAACAGAGCTTTCGATGAGAAGACGTAGAGATTCCACTAGAAACGACGGCGTGTCTTGCTAACACCGCGCGGCGCGATGCGAAGATGTCGAATCGAGTTCGTTGACGATCGGAGGGGGCGTGCTTGGTGGGACGCTCGCGATATGGGGGGCGCGTGATTCGCGCGCTACCTCGGGTTGTAGACGAGGCGAGTCTGCGGGAAGGCGGCGTACCATCCGAACCAGAAGGCCCGATGCTGCGGAAGACGCAGGAGTTTCTTCCCGGTTTCCGATTCGATCCGGTCCTCGAATAATTTCCACACGCGGTCACGGTCATCGCGAAGGACGCGGTCGCGGTCCCAGGTCTTGAACGTGATGCCGCCCGATTCGTAGACGCGAGCGGCGCCGGACCGATCGGTGAAGACGACGAACTTCCGGCCGCCGAGCTCACCGTGATAGACGGGGTGCGCTTCGAGGTAGTCGATCTCGATGGCGAGGGATTCGCCTTTGGCTTCGTCGAACACGAGACCGAGGACTTCCGCCTTGTTCGCGAGCCGTTTGTCGGTCACCGCGACGTTGAACATCAGGTCGTCGGTGGAGAAGTACTCGCGGTAGGCGACGCCCTCGCCGTAGTTGCGGGAGAATCCGGTCTCGAGCGCCAGAACGGTCGTTTCCGGGTGCCGTCGACGCCACTCGCCCCACGTCGTCGTCACGACGCTGCGCCGCGCGAGCCGGATCGAGCGCCCGGCGAGCGGTCCGATCACCGGACG
>CAZQZX010000015.1:35550-49799 GCA_964597885.1 uncultured Planctomycetota bacterium | reverse complement strand
GCGAGATCGTCGTGATCGACCACCGGAGCACGGACGCGACGCCCGAGATCCTGGACGCGCTACGGCCCTCGGTCGAGCGGGCGGGCATCCGGTTGCGCTGTTTCCACGAGCCGAGGGACTTCGGGCCCGGCTTCACGATGGCCGACCTGCGAGCGGCGACGGTCCGAGCGTGCGAGAGCGAGATCGTCGCGTCGCTCGATGCGGACTACGTGCTCGGCCCTCGCTTCGCGGAGTGGATGGGATTGGCGTGCGAGGCACTCGAACAGCCGGGCGTTTTCGGAGTCGGAAGCGAGATCGTGTACGTCGACGGCCCGGTGCGCTTCTCGAGCGAAGGACGCATCGTCGAGCACGCGACCTGCTACCGGCACGTGGCGATTCCGCGGGTCGTGTGGCGCGATGCCGTCGTCTTCTCGCAGGATGCGTGCGGCGGGCGCTACTATCGGACGACCTCGAACGACGCGTCTCGCGCGGAATGGTGGATGATTCCGCGCATCCCGGAGAGCGTGCTCTCGATCAACGACAAGCCGCCCGCGCGTCGGCGGCTGCGCGCGACGATGAACGGCTACTTCGCGTCGCTCTCCGGACCGGATGCCGGTGGCTCGACATGGCACGAAGCGGTGGCGGCGGGAGAGATCACCGAGCAGCGAACGTCCGACGACTACGATCACGAGAGCCATCGCCTCGACGTCTCGCTCGTGGGCGAACGCTACTTCGCACGCGACGCGGTCGCTACTGGTGCTTGAACTTCCGCTTGGCGTCGTAGAGACCGAAGTATCCTTCCGCTTCGATCCCGCTCTCTCGCATCTTCCAGGCCTGGTCGAAGGCTTCGAAGAGGAAGAAGTGCAGCTTGTCGGCGCTGGCACGTCGCGCGAGGTCGGCGAGGAAGATCGCCTGGTTGGCCTCGGAGGGAATGGCGCACCCGAGGGTCTCGCCCCGCGTCGGCCAGCCCGTCTCTCCGATCACGACGCGACGACCGGGGAAGGCCGCGGCGAGCGTTCGGCTCTTGTCGATGACGAACTCGGCGGCGGATGATGCGCAGACGCCTTCCCGATACGGGTGCACGTTCGGGAACACGAAGTCGATGTGAGGTCGAAGCGCGGCGGCGTGCGTCTCGAGCGCGATCCAGGAGTCGCCGGTCGTCACGGGTACCGACACCTTCGATCGCACGCGAGCGAGGTGGGACACGAGCTCGGTGACGCCGAGGTCGCCGCGAGCGAGGACGTCGTTCCCCACGACCACGGCGAGGACGACGTCGCGGTTGCGGTTCGCGACCTGGATCAGCGTCTCGACCTCCGAGAAGTTGCGGAATCGATCGCGATCGAGCCACGCGCCGAGGACGACGCGAAGACCGGCCTTGCGAGCCGCCGCGCAGATCCGCGAGAGATCGCAGTCGAGGATGCCGTAGGTGCGGATGATCGGCGCCAGCCCGGGAGTGCGGGCGAGGAGGTCGAGATCCTGCTCGATCTCCTTCTGGGTCGGGCAGGGACCGCTGGGCTGCAGGCCCTCACGGTAGGGGCTGTAGTCGATCCCGATCCGGATTTCCTGCGCCGAGGCGGTGCCCGGGAGGAGCGGCGTCATGAGGCCGAGAGCAATCAGAAGGAAGGAGACTGCGCCGGCCGGGAGGGTGGGAATGCGCATGGGGTGGGACTCCTTTCGATGAAGTCTACCCCCGACCGAGGGCCCGCGTCGGGTCGAAATCGACGGAACCGGCGGCCGGTAGCGGCGTCGATCGCCCGAGCCCGAGGCGGACAGGGAGCCCGGAATCGGGTACGGTGGTCTTAACTTTCGAAGGAGTCGTGAGATGAGTCGAAGAATCGTGCTTCCGGCCCCCGCGCTCGCCGCGGCCGGTCTCCTGGTGGTCGTCGCCGTGATCGCGGCCCGCGTGGCCCTGGCCGAGCGCCCGCATTTGCCGAAAGAGAAGCTCGCCGCGGAGGCCTCGCATACCGTCGTCGGCAAGGTGCTCGGGGTCTACAAGCGGGAGGTCGTCGAAGGGCGTGCCCACAAGACCCTCTTCCTGGTCGAGATCGAGATCGAGTCGGTGGAGCAGGGCGAGGGGCTCACGAAGGGCGAGATGCTCTACGCCCGCGCCTGGCGGATGAAGCGTTACATCGGCCAGATGCCTCCCGGCCCGAGCGGTCACAGCCCGATCCCGAAGGCGGGCCAGCGCGTCCGCGCCCACGTGGTCCACGGCCCCTATGCTGCCACGGCCCAGAAGGACCAGGGCTTCGCTGTCGTCTACCCGAACGGGATCGAGATCCTGGACTGATCGCTGCGGCCGACCGGCCTTCCTCGCACGGCTCTCCCGAACGGCGCTCCGAGATCTTTTTTTGGACCACGCCAACAGTTTCAAACTATAATCGTAGTTCATCGCGTCGTCAATAGTCCAATAACAGACTGACTCTCGCGATGGAGGTCTACGATGAGCCGCTTCTCCCGGTGTCGCCGGATATCGTTTGCCGCTGTGCTCTTCTGCATGATGCTGGTGGCGGAGCCTCGCCCGGCCGAGGCTGGCCCTGGCGCCGATCCTGTGGAGCGTGTCGACGCGTTCCTGACGAGGCTCGTCCCCTTCGGCTACTCGGGCGCGGTGATCGTCGAACGCGACGGAAAGGTCGTGCTTCGCAAGGCCTACGGCATGGCGGATCGGGAGGCCGGCGTCGCCATGACCCCGGATCACGTCTTCACCATCGGCTCGATCACCAAGCAGTTCACGGGCGCCGCGATCCTGAAGCTCGAGATGCAGGGCAAGCTGTCGACCGACGATCTCCTGTCGAAATACATCGACGGAGTCCCCGCCGACAAGAAGTCGATCACGCTGCATCAACTGCTGACGCATACGGCCGGCTTCGGCGGCGCGTCCGGGGACGACTTCGCTCCCGACGGAACGCGCGATCGCGTGGTGCGGCAGGTCCTGGCCGAGCCGCTGCTGAGCGCGCCCGGCGAGACCTATCGTTACTCGAACATCGGATACTCGCTTCTCGGGGCCGTGGTCGAGATCGTCTCGGGGCAGTCGTACGAGGCGTATCTGGCGGAGCATCTGTTCGCGCCGGCGGGGATGAAGCGCACGGGGTATCTTCTTCCGGGGTATGAGCCGTCGGAGCTCGCGGTCGGGTACCGCGAGGGGCGGCGGTGGGGAACGGTTCTGGAGCGTCCGATGCTCGAGGACGGACCGTCGTGGCACCTTCGTGCGAACGGCGGCATCCACTCGACCGTGGACGACATGCGACTTTGGCACCGCGCGCTCCTCGACGATACCGTGCTGTCGGCCGCCGCACGAGAGAAGTACTTCCACCCGTTCGCGGCGGAAGGTCCGGATGGCGAATCGCACTACGGCTACGGCTGGTCGATCTCGGAATCGCCGACCGGAGGAACGCGCATCGCGCACAACGGCGGCAACATGGTCTTCGGAGCCGACTGCCATCGTTACGTCGAAGACGGCCTGATGATGTTCGTGACGAAGACGTCCTCGGAGATCGAGGTCGACGCGCTCGGGTTCGGCGTCGCGGATACGCTGTTCGGGGAAGGGCCGGACCTGCCGCCGGCCGTCGTCGAGCTGGATGACGAAGCGCTCGAGCGCCTTGCCGGGACGTACTCGGTCGGCGGTGCAGATGCCGGCGCGGCGTCTACATTCACCGTGACTTTCGGCGGAGGGAAGATCGAGCTTCGCGGCGGCGGGCGCTCGTCGAGGCTCGCGAAGAAGCACGGGCAGACGGCGATGGCCGCATTCCGGTCGTGGATCGTCGAGGACGACCCGAAGCCGCTCCATGCCGCCATGGCCGGGGCGGTCCCGCTCGAGAGGCTCCAGGCCGGCGTCGACGACATGCTCGGCATGCGCGAGGAGATGTACGGTTCGTTCCGCGAGGTCAGCGTGGCGGTCGCGCGCGAAGAGGCCATGCAGTGCCGCGTGGTGCTCCGGATGACGCACGAGCGCGGTGCCGGTCTCGTGCAGTGCCTCTTCGCGGGGGATGATCTGGTAGAGATCCGACCCTTGCAGGACCTCCCGAAGCAGAGCCGCACGCTTCATCCGGTATCGCCGACGCGGTTCGAGTCGTTCTCGCTCGTGCAAGGCGGGCGCGTGCGGGCCGACTTTGCCGCTACCGAGGACGGCGGTCCCGTCGATCGGCTCGTCGTCTCGGGACTCGGATCACGGAAGATCCGGGCGATGCGTGTCGACTGACGAGGAGCGCGAGCCGGGTGCGAGGGCGGGGAACCGCTCGAGCATCCGGCTGAGCCACTCGCGCGCGTCCGCATCGTAGGTGTGCTCGATGCCGTCGACGCGGTACGTCGCGCGGGGCTCGCGGCCGTCGTCACCCGTGCCTTCGAGGCGGAGCGAGCGAGCGCCGGAGGGGGTCGTCGCGCTCAGGTCGATCCGGGCGCCTGCGCCGAGGCTTCCCACCCCGAGCTGTCCGGTGGTCGGATCCTTCACGACCGCGAAGGGCCCTTTCGCTTCGAGGCGGAACCGGCCGGCCCGATCCTCGTGCTCGAAGATCGCGCTGCGCACGAGCGGACCCGCGGGATCGATCTTTGCGCGTACGGGAGAGGTGACGCCGAGGCCCATCGCGAGCGCCATCACGGCGAGCGCCGCCGCGATGCGCAGCGCGTGCGTCGGGCGTCGGCGATCGGCATCGGTGAGCAGGCGCTCGATGCGACGGCCGGTTCGGGTTCGCATCGCGTGCAGGCTCGCGGTCGGCGCGGGCATCCGGTGCATGCGCTCGGCCAGCGCGAAGAGCGTTCGCGCGTAGTCGGCGGGCTCGCGGTGACCGACGGCCGCATCGTCGCACGCCATCTCGATGCATTCTTCCCAGCGGCGCCCGCACCACCAGACCAGCGGATGGAAGAACAGGAGCGCCTGCGAGAGCTGCCTCACGAGCGAGGCGATCGGATCGCCCGCGCGGTGATGCATCCACTCGTGGCGCAGCGCCCAGTCGAGCGAAGATCCATGGGAAGTCGCGAGCCAGCGGGGGACGAGAATCACCGGCCGCAACGCGCCCGCGATCGCCGGCGAATCGAGATCGTCGGTCACGAGCAGGCGCGGCGCATGTCGCGAGTCGCCGCGGCGCGTGATGCCGCGAAACCGCTTCGCGAGCTCGACGCCGGGCGCCGACGATCGCCGCCGGATGCGCGCGACGATCCCGTGGGCCCGGGCGATGCGGATCGTGAAGCCCACGACGCCCAGGATCCAGGCCCCGAGGAGCAAGGCACCGAAGTACGACGTGAATCCGCTTCGCGAGCTCGGGGGCGCGGTCCCCGGGAGGAGCCGCCGTCGCTCGTCCTCGTCGGGCTCGAGCGCGAGCTCGACCTCGTCGTTCGTGAGCTCGACGACGCGCTCGATCTCGCCGGTCGTCGGCATCAGGATGCGCTCTTCCTCGATCACGACCTCGAGCGGGCTCGGAACCCCGGCGTGCACGGGGGCGTCGGCTGCCGGAAGAAGCGGAAGCGGCAGCGCGGCCAGCCCCGCGAGCGTCAACATCGGCTTCACGAGGACGGCCAGCCAGAGGAACGATTGCACGCGAGGAGATCGCACGCCGAGCACCCGCGGGACGCCCCACGCGATCAGGGCGAGTGCCGGAAGCTCGAGACTCGCGGCGGCGAGTCGGAGGAGGATCGTCTCGGTCATCAGGAGCGCCCCTTGCTGTTCTTGCCTTTGCGCTTCCGGTCGTGCTCGGCGATCAGATCGCGGATCTCGTCGAGGTCCTCCTCGCGGAGGCGGCGGTCGCGGAGCAGGCAGGTGAGCGCGGACTTCGGCGATCCCTGGAAGAGGTTCGAGACGAGGTCTTTCATCGAGCTCCGAGCGACGGACTCGCGCGTCACCGCCGGGCGGTACCGGTGGCCGCGGTCGAGGCTCGGCACCCGCTCGAGGAATCCCTTCTTCTCGATGTTCGTGAGCACGGTGCGAATCGTGGTCGGCGCGAGGGGGCGGACCGCGGTCGTGTAGCCGTCGATGACCTCGGCCGACGAGCATTCCCCGAGATCCCAGACGACGTTCATCACCTGGAGCTCGAGGTCCGAAAGCTCCAGCGGACTCGCTTCGCCGCGCCCGCGAGCGCCTGTCGTCGTCTTCTTCTTGCGCGCCATGGCCTTCGTCCTCCGTCCCCTCCTCCTGCCGTACGGATTATGGGCGTCGATGTTGGCCATGTAAATAGTCGAGCGCGGGAATCGGGCGTTGCCGGCGGCCGGGGCTCGGGTTACGCTCTCTGTTCCATGGACCTCCGGGGCACCATGACTCTCGCCGATCCTGGGGACAGAGGAAGACGATCGTGACGCGAATCCTCATCGGGGGCCTGGCTGCGCTGCTGGGCCTGGCTGTCCTGACCACGGGCTGCGGTGAGCCCGGCCAAGTCGGGCAGGCCATGCCCGCAGAGCTCTATCTGAACAACCCGGACTACGCGCCGATTCTCGCCGCCAACACGGACCTCGAGCGAAGCTACACCTCGTACGATTCCTACGAGCGTAAGGTCGTCCTCTCGCGATGGAAGCGAGACGACGCAAGTACGCCCTGGAGCTCGAGGCATGTCACGAAGCAGGTTCTCTCGGCCGACTTCGACATCAGCGGTGTTGCCGTGGCCATTCGCCCGACGCCTCATATCGAGGCTCTCGTCGTTTGCGGGACGAACGCGACGACCGGGACGTCCGTGATCGAGCAGTGGAAGTTCCCGGATGCGGCCTTCGACACCCGGACGACCCTGTACCGAGGAACGTCACTCGGGTTCCTCTGCGATGTGGAGGTCGACCCTTCGCTACGCTACGTCCTGGCGCTGACCCATGACGGCTCCGTCTATCGGATCGATCTTCCGTCCGACGCCGACAGACGCCCGCCGGTCCTGCTCTACGATACGGAGGAGGTTCCCGAGCTGAAGAATGCGATCGCCATTCGTTACGCGAAGCACGTGAGCGACGGTTCCATGTCCGTGATCGATCAGCGGGCGCCTGGCGACGACACCGTGATTCTTCGCGACGCGGATGACGACGGGGCTCTCGAAGGCGTATCCGTTCTTTCGGGCGCTCAGTGGGAAGAGTCGGGATACGCGCTGCTCAGCAACTTCGTGCCCGTCCATCGAACGAGCTGGTTCCCCGGCTGGGGGTTCTAGCCCCCGAGGAGCTCGACCCAACGCAAGCGGGGCGACTGCCTGCGGCAGCCGCCCCGGATCGTTGCGTTCGTTTTGTTGCGGGCGTCCTGGTTCGGACGCGTCGCCGTTACTGAATCTTCAGGATGACGGCGTTGGTGACGCTCGCGGGCGCGTCGGCGGCCGAACCATCGTCGAGGATGATGCCCTGGAGGGTCGCGGTGGCCGCGCTGGGCCAGCCGCCCGGGGCGTTGACGAGGCTCGACGGCGCCGGCGTGGACGGGAAGTCGGGGACGCCGAGCTTGTTCTGGCGGCCGATGTTGTTCCACGTCTTCGTGGGCTGCGGGTTCCCGCCGGTGACCAGCAGCGGGAAGCAGATGTTGCCGAGGTTCTTCGGGAGCGGCGTGACCGTGCTCGGGCTCGGCTCACCGAACCACAGGTACGTCACGAACGGACCCGGTTCCGGCCCGGCCGGGCTCGCGATCATGTCGACGGCGATCGATTCGTTCAGGCCGACGATCACCTCGCGGTTCGCGTCGCCGATGCTGCCGTTCACGGTGAGGACATCGGTCGGCGTACCGGCGCCGGCGTTGACGCGGCTCAGGCGGCAGGTGAGGTCCGTCGCGCTCGTGAACTCGAGGATCAGCTTCGGGCGATCGTTCGCGGTCGGGTTGTCGACGGATGCCCAGCGGCGCGTCGCCCAACCGTCTCCGTCGAGCTCTTCACCCTTGATCAGCCATCCGAAGTTCGTCTCGGGGGTGTCGATCCAGCTCTGGACGTCGGTCGCCATCTGCGCCGACGTGAACGTGCCGATCGAGTTGAGGACGTGCGAGACCGCGGCCTGCGCGCTCTCGGTCGCTTCGAAGTCGCCACCGGGGTTCGTCCAGGTGACGTCGCGGTAGGACGTGTGCGTCCACGTCGCGTCGAGGTCGGTCGCGGCGATCGCGATGCCCTCGTTGCCGGTGGCCACCGAGTTGCCCTCGGTCCAGTCCGTCGTGATGCGATGCAGGAAGAAGTTTCGCGGAGCGCTGTCACGCGTCTTCGTGTTCTTCAGCTCGAGGCGGGCACTCGTGATCGTGGCTCCGGGCGGAACCGCGGACGCGACGTCGAAGTAGAAGATTGCGCGCTTGAGCTTCTCGGGGAAGGTGATGAAGCCGGTACCCGCGAAGATCCACTTGCCCTTCGAGTTGCTGGTCTGTCCGCCGCCGAACTCGTAGAGGGTGTTGTCGCGCGTCGGGTTGAGCGTGATGCTGTCGCCGGCGCTCGCCGTATCGACGAGAGCCGTCGGGACGATCAGGCACAGAGCCGCCGCCGTGAGAAGAAAACGTCGCATGGGTGTGTCTCCGGAAACTGTCGTAAAGGTCGGACCCCGGGACCTTTCGGGGAGTATCCTCAGCCCGCCATTTTACCAACTCGCGTCGTGCCCGGAAGGGTTCGCCGCAGCTCGTGTACGGCAATCGGGTTAGGGGCGGGCTCGAGCGGGGCTCACCAGTGGATGCGGCCGCCCCATTCGAGGGCTTCGGGCGGAGGCTCCATCTCTTCGAACGTCTGGTCCGAGAGGTCGGTGAGGGCGTTCGCGCGCGCGGGATCGGGAAGCGCTCCGTCGACCGGCAGGCGCTGGATTTTTCCGTCGCGGGCGAACAGCAGGTCACCGGATGTCCGGCACCAGTCGGCCCAGTCGGCGCGCCCGAGGTCCACACGCTCGTCGCCGGCGCCGACGATCGAGTACTCGATGACGTACCAGGCGCCGCCGCGCTCCCGGATTCCGCAGAGCCGCATCTCGAGCTCGAGGCGGTGCTGGCGCTTGGGCGCGGCTCGCCGCCAGACTTCGGGCGGATCGTATCGAATCCAGATGTCCGCGGTCTCGCGATCGTCCTCGTGCGTCTCTCCCTCCTGGACGAGCTTCCAGCCGTCGCGCTCGAGCCGCATCGACCAGATCGGGTCGTCTTCTCCGGCGCCGGGCGAGTCGCCGAGCGGGCGAACCCGGATCGGCGGATTGCGCCATCCGTCGGTCTGGACCTTCATGTTCCACTCGTGGTGATTCAGGAGCAGCGTCTTGTCGTCCTTGAAGAGCGCGCCGCCGCCCCAGGCATCGGTCTTCGGCCACAGCGCGATCGCGGTGAAGTAGGGCGGGCGACTGACCGCCGTCCACGTGGGCGGTCCGTCCGGCTTGTGCTTCGCGGCGAAGTAGGCGAGGTAGCGACCGTCGGGAGACAGATCCGAGCGGCGCTCGTACACGCGTCCCTTGAGCCACTGGCCGGGAAGGAAGCGATCGCGCGCCGTGTCCCACAGCACGAGCCGCACCTGTTTCGACGGGCCGCGCCGGAAGATGACGGCACGCGGAGCCTTTCGCGCCTGTAGAACGTAGAGCCGCGTGTCGGGTTTCGTGCGATCGTCGTCGCTCATCGGATTCGCCTAGAGGTCTTCGGTGGTCGGCTGCGCGGGGAGATCGACTTCGGGCTCCCGCAACGAATCGATCATGCGCGCCGCCGATTCCGAGGGCGCCGGGAAGAGCGGGGCGAGGCCGAGCGTCACCGCGAAGTTGATCGCCATGCCGACGACGCCGATTCCCTGCGGCGAGATCCCGAAGCACCAGCTCGTCATCCCGCCGTAGACGCTTCCGATGATGTAGTAGGCCGTGAAGCCGACGCCCGCGATCATGCCGACGACAGCGGGCACCGTCCCGACCCGTCGCGAGAAGATGCCGAGCACGATCGCCGGGAAGAAGCTCGCGGCGGCGAGTCCGAACGCGAAGGCCACCACCTGACTCACGAACCCCGGTGGGAAGATCCCGAAGAAGCCCGCGATGACGACGGCCATGCCGATGGTCGCTCGCCCGACGAGCAGGCGCGACGCCTCGGACGCCTTCGGATTGAGCGTTCGGTAGTACAGGTCGTGCGAGACGCTCGACGAGATCACGAGCAGCAGGCCGCTCGCCGTCGAGAGTGCGGCCGCGAGCCCGCCGGCGGCGACGAGCGCGATGATCCACTCGGCGAGCTCCGCCATCTCGGGGGTCGCGAGCACGATGATGTCGCGATCGGGGCCCGCGAGGCCGCGCTCTCGAAGCGTGACCCGGCCGTCGGCGCCGTTCGTTCCTTGCGTGTCGATCCACTGCTGATGCGCGACGCGGATGTCCGCGAGCTCGTCGGCGCTCAGCTTGCCGCGGCGGAAGATCTCGTTCTGCGCGGCCTGTTCGGGCGTGGCGGATCCGAAGTACTCGACGCGGCCGTCCCCGTCGTCGAGCCAGACGATCAGTCCGGTCCGTTCCCAGCGCTCGTACCACCGGGGGAGCTCGTCGGCGGACTTGCCGACCAGGCTCTCGATCATGTAGTAGCGCGCGAAGGCGGCGGTGGCGGGCGCGGTCAGGTAGAGGATCGAGATGAAGAAGAGCGCCCAGAACGCGCTCGATCGCGCGGCGCGAACGGTCTTCACCGTGTAGAAGCGAACGATCACGTGGGGCAGGCCCGCGGTGCCGGCCATCAACGCGAACGTCACGCAGAACACGTTCAGCTTGTCCCAGCTTCCGACGAACGGCGCCGTGTAGCTCGAGAAACCGAGGCGTTCGTGGATCTCGTCCAGCTTGTCGAGGAGCGTCACCCCCTGGCCGACGAGCTCGCTGCCCATGCCGATCTGCGGAACGGGAACACCCGTGAGCTTGATGCTGATCGCGATCGCGGGAATCAGGAACGCCGTGATGAGGACCCAGTACTGCGCGACCTGCGTCCAGGTGATGCCCTTCATGCCGCCGAGGGTGGCGTACACGAACACGATCCCCACGCCGATCACGACGCCGGTGTTCACGTCGATCCCGAGGAAGCTCGAGAAGACGATGCCGACACCGCGCATCTGCCCGGCGACGTACGTGAAGCTGATGAAGATCGCGCACAGCACCGCGACCACGCGGGCCACGCTCGATTCGTAGCGGTCGCCGACGAAGTCGGGCACCGTGAAGCGGCCGGCCTTGCGCAAGTAGGGAGCGAGAAGAAGCGCCAGCAGCACGTAGCCGCCGGTCCATCCCATCAAGTACATGCCGCCCGCGTAGCCGAGGGTCGAGATCAGTCCGGCCATCGAGATGAACGACGCCGCGCTCATCCAGTCCGCGGCGGTGGCCATCCCATTGGCGGCGGCGGGGACTCCTCGTCCTGCGACGTAGAAGCCGTGGGTATCGCGCACGCGGCTGCGCCACGCAATGAAGAGGTACAGGCCGAACGTCAGTCCGACGAACAGGTAGGTCCAGGACTCGACGGTCATCGCGGGGGATCGCCCTCGCCGCGGTCCGGAGGCGTGCGTCGGTAGCGCGCGTCGAGCCGGTTGAGCACGACCGCGTAGACGAGGATCAGCACCACGAACACGAGGATGCTGCCCTGCTGCGCGAACCAGAAGCCCAGCGGAAAGCCGCCGATGCGCAGGCCCGACAGCGTGTCCGCGAAGAGCACTCCGCAACCGAGCCCGACGATGGCCCAGATCGCGAGCAGCACGCTCATCACGCGGAGATTCGTTCGCCAGTACGCGTCGCTTCGGTTCGGAATGGGGCTTCCTCCGTCGCCTCGTTTCGCATCGGCGTCCTTTCTACCACGACGCCGATCGCGCGGGAAGCCCGGTCCGAGGCTCGGTCGCTCGGAGGACCGAGCCGAACCGGCGACGGGTCAGCGTTGCAGACGCTCGATCAGCTCCGCGAGCGCTTCGCCGGCGATCCGGTTGCCGCGCGCGTTGTAGTGCGTGTTGCGGAGGTGGTAGAGGTGCGGGCGTCCGTCCGTCCAGGGCTCGGCCGCGCGCATGCGGGGGAGGAGATCGATGTACGGAAGGTCGCGCTCATCGAGCCAGGCGCGGATCTTACGCTGGGGCAGATCGCGATCGAGGGGCCCCTTCCGGCCGATGCACTCGCGCCAGAGCTCGTCTTCCACCTGGAACTCGTCGGGGTGGATCAGGAAGCCGAGCGGCGTGTCGCCGGCCGCGGCGATGATCTCTTCGACGGCGCTGAAGAACGGACCGTAGAGCGCGTCGTCGTCCCGGCAGTTCATGAACGCTCGGTTCGCCTCGAGGTCGAGGAAGCCGGCCTCCTCGAAGGTGGGCGGCTCGAGCTGCGGATCGTCGACGAAGGGGAACACCTTGCGGATCCGATCGAGGCCTTGAACGACGTGACCGCTCGGCTTCGCGGCGTCCTCGGAACCGGCGTGCCGCGCAGCGAGCATGCGCTTCGGCACGGTCAAGAAGAGCAGTCGATCGCGATCGAAGATCCGTCGCAGCGCGCCACCGCTCGGCCTTCGGTACGTCGTGTCGGTCATGTCGTTCCCGACGAAGAGCGTCACGACGAGGGCGTCCGGTTCGAGGGGCTTCGCCTCGCGCTCGAGGAGGCGGAGGTACTCGGGCGGGCCGATCGCATCGACGCCCATGTTGTAGACGGTCGTGCTTTCGAGAAGGCTCTCCGCCACCGTCGTGTAGTGGAACCGGTGCGGGACCGCGCCGGTCGAGAACGAGTCTCCGATGCAGACGACGAATCGCGAGCCGTCGGGGCGACCGGCCGGGCTCTCGTCGAGGAAGCCGTTCTCGTCGGCCGCGAATCCGTAGTGGATCCGGCCCGGTTCGAATCGGAACCCGGCGATGAGGCTGGCGGGGCTTTCGGACGTCGCGAAGAGCGGCGAGGGTACGGCCCGCGAGAGGACCTCGAGCGATCCCTCGAGCAGCACGACGGCGACGACGAGGTTCGTGAGCGCGAGATCGGTGAAGCCCACGAGCGGCTTCGGAAGGCGCGACGCGATCGGTCCCCCGAGCATCGCCGCGATCGCGAGAGCCCCCGACGTCAACGCGGCGAGGAGCTCGAAGCTGATCTTCGCGTACGGCATGCCGGTCACGTGGAACGTCGCCCAGCCCAGAGCCAGGATCACGATGAACGCGCGGACCCGTGCCGCCGACAGGGTGAGGCGCCCGCGGACGAAGCGAAGGGCCTGGACCCCGGCGCCGACGCAGGCCACGACGGCGGCCGTCGCGGCCACGAACACGAGCGTTCGCATCGTGTCCCCGTGGGTGTCGGCGATCCAGTCGAGCCGGCCCAGCATGCGCACGACGATCCCGAGGGAGCCGAGCGCGGCGAATCCGAGGATCAAGACCTCGAGACCGCCGGACCTGCGTTCGGGGCTCTCGTTCGACATCGCGTTCCTGCCTCTCCCTGCGGTGAGCGAGGCCCATCTTACTAAGGATCCGAGCGGCCCGCGCCAGGTCCTAGAGGACCCGGCGTAGGGGGACCGTTCGCAGACTGAGGAGGTCGCGTCCTCGGTACTCGGCGCGCTCATATCGCCAGCTCCTGTTCGCGGTACAGAACACGAAATGATGCAGCGTTGCGCGATCGCCGTCGCCCTGGACGAGGCAGCTGTAGCTGATCTCGGGGCCGCTGCACCGCGGCGTCCTGCGGAGGACCGCGCGCCGCGCCTCGCAGGCGAAGCCCGGGCCATCCAGGTAGTAGCCGCATGCGGGCGGATCCAGCGGTCCTGGACGCGTCAGCGTGTACCGGGCCCCGTTCGATCCTTCGAACGTGACGACTTCACACGCGAAGGTAGGTATCGGCAGGAGAGACACCGAAACTGTTGCGAGCAGGACGAGGGCGAGGAACGGTCGTTTCGGGGCGGTCATGGCGGGCTCCTTGATGGGGTTTCGTGGATGGACTGGCCTGCATGCGTCGGCGTGGGATGGTCCGCTCGGAGGGGGATCGGTTGCGCGGAAGTCGGATCCGATGCGCGAGGCGTTCCGGATCCGTACAATGACGGCATGGAACGATCGAACGTAGGGATCCTGATCTTCGAAAACGTCGAAGTGCTCGACTTCGCCGGCCCGTACGAGGTGTTCTCGCGAACGCGTCTCGAACCGGGCACCGTCTCACGCCGCTCGGAAGAGAGCGCGCCTTTCCGAGTGTTCACCGTCGCGCGGAACCTCGAGCCCGTCTCGGCGACGGGCGGGCTTCGCGTGCTCCCCGATCACGGCTTCGACGACGCGCCGCCGATCGATCTGCTCGTCGTGCCGGGCGGGTTCGGGACGCGTATGCTGCTCGACGACGCGGAGACGCTCGCGTGGATCGAACGAGCCGCGGGCGCCGCGCGACAGGTCACGTCGGTGTGCACGGGGTCGCTCCTGCTCGCGAAGCTCGGACTGCTTCGAGACCGCGCCGCGACCACGCACTGGGGAGCGCTCGATTCC
>CAZQZX010000015.1:0-35450 GCA_964597885.1 uncultured Planctomycetota bacterium | reverse complement strand
GCTCGGACTGCTTCGAGACCGCGCCGCGACCACGCACTGGGGAGCGCTCGATTCCCTGGCCGAGATCGATCCCACGATCGACGTGCGTCGCGACGAGCGCGTCGTCACCGACGGGATCGTGTCGTCGGCGGGTGTGGCCTCGGGCATCGACATGGCGTTCGACGTCGTGGAGTCGATGTTCGGCAAGGAGGTCGCGGACGAGACCGCGCGCTACGTCGAGTATCCGAGAGCCGCCCGCACCTGAGTCGCGGAGGAAGCCCATGCGCTGGTTCGACCGTCCGTTCAGTTTCGAGTTCCCCGTCGAGACGTACCCGGGAATCCTCGAACGGCTCCGCGGGACGCCGCTCCGTCTCGAGGCGCTTGTCGACGAGCTTCCCGACGACCGTCAGCGTGGCCGCATCGATGGCGCGTGGTCGGTGCTCGAGCACGTCGGCCATCTTTCCGATCTCGAGCCGCTCTGGACGGGCCGGATCGACGACTTCCTCGCCGGAAGCGATCGGCTGCGGCCGGCCGATGTCACGAACCAGAAGACCGAGGACGCCGATCATGATCGGGCGACCGCGGCCGACCTGCTGGCGTCCTTCCGTCGGCTCCGTGCGGAGCACGTCGCCCGGCTCGATGCGCTCTCGCCCGGAGACTTCGCCCGGGAGGCGCGTCACCCGCGGCTCGACCAGACGATGCGCCTGATCGACAGCTGCTTCTTCGTCGCCGAGCACGACGACCACCATCTCGCGATCCTGCGGACTCTCGCTCGCGCCTGACCTCCGGGCGTACAATCTCGGGAACGACCCGACCTCCGCCCGGATCCGGGGGTATACTTCGGTCCCGCCCACGCCGTCCCACCGCCCGGGGTCTGTCTTCAGCCGGCCCCCGACACGAAAAGAAGAAGAAGGAAGAAGGGGAAATCCATGCGCGCCGGACGGGCTCTCGCCTGCTTCGTGGCGGCCGTCGTCGTCCTCGTGGGGACGGTCGGCTCCCGCGCTTCCGATCCGGGAACGGGAGGAACGGGCCATCGCCCGCCTCGCGACCGGGATCGAGAACGAGTCGAGCATGTGCTCGATCGTATCGGCCACGGCGCCGACTCCTGGTCGCGATCCCGCATCCAGCTCCTCGGAGTGCGCGGCTACATCGACGAGCAGCTGCGTCCCGAGTCCATCCCCGATCGAGGGCTCGAGCCCCGTCTCGCCGGACTTCCGAGCCTCGAGATGGACTTCGAAGAGCTTCGCGCCGCCTATCCCGGGGGAGAGGGGATGCCGGGTCCGGGCCGGATCGTCAACGAGATGCGGCAGGCCAAGCGCATCCGCGCGATCGCGAGCCGCCGGCAGCTCGAAGAAGTGCTGGTCGACTTCTGGTTCAACCACTTCAACGTTCTCGCGAAGACCAAGCGGCGCAGCTACGACATCGTTCCGTACGAGCGCGACGCGATCCGGCCGTTCGTCCTCGGGAGCTTCCACGCGATGCTCGTGCACGTGGCGCGATCGCCGGCGATGCTCGACTACCTCGACAACCGGCGCAACCGCGTGGGCGCGATCAACGAGAACTACGCGCGTGAGCTGATGGAGCTGCACACGCTCGGTGTCGACGGCGGCTACACCGAGGACGACATCGTCGAGGTGGCGCGCTGCTTCACCGGATGGGCCGAGGACTACGACGCGACCGATGGCTTCGGCTTCCGTGAGCGTCATCATGATCAGGGCGAAAAGACGGTGCTCGGTCTGTCGGTTCCGGCGCACCAGGGATACCGCGACGGCCTGATCGTCCTCGACTTTCTGGCGCACCACTCGGCGACCGCGCACCACATCGCGCGCAAGCTCGTGGAGCGATTCGTGTCCGAGGAGGAGCCGCCTGCCGAGCTGGTCGAAGCGGCGGCGCGCGTCTTCCTCGAGACGTCGGGAGATCTTCGCGAGGTGACGGCGACGATCCTCCATTCGGACGAGTTCCTCGACGCCGAGCGTTTCGGCGACACGAAGGTGAAGCGTCCGATGGTCTTCGTCGCGAGCCTGGCCCGCACCCTCGGGAGCGACCCCGAGAAGCTGCGCGCGGGTCGGATCGATCGAATCCTCGGAGATCTCGGCGAGGAGCCCTACGGATGCTCGCCGCCGACCGGCTATCCCGATCGATCCTCGCACTGGATCGGACCGGGGTCCGTCGTCCTGCGATTCAACGAGGCGGAGATCGCGAGTCGCGGCGCCGCCGGCTACAAGCCCACGCGACGCCTGCCCAAGAGCGATTCGGCCGAGACGGTCGTCGACGCTCTGATCCGACGGCACTTCGTCGCGGGCGTCTCCGAATCCACCCGGGCCGGCGCGATCTCCATCTTCGAGTCCGTGCACGCCCGCCAGAAAGGACGCGCGGCGGCCGCCGAGGCGTTCCTCCTCTCCAGTCCCGAGTTCCTCACGCACTGATCCCACCTCTCCTCACCGGAGCCTGAACACGATGGATTGCAATCGAAGAGACTTTCTACGCACCGCGGCCGTGGGGCTGTCGGCGTTCTTCCTGCCGACGGCGGCGGCGCGATTCGTTCATGCAGGATCGGCCGACCCGGTCCTGGTCGCGCTCTACATGCGCGGCGGCGCCGACGGTCTGAATCTCGTGGTGCCGCGCGGCGATGCGCACTACTACGCGGCGCGTCCGACGATCCAGGTTCCGGCCGGCGAAGAGCTCGACCTCGACGGTGGCTTCTTCGGGATGCACCCGACGCTCGCGCCGCTGCTGCCGCTGTATCGGTCCGGCGAATTGGCCTTCGTGCACGCGGTGGGAAGCTCGGACGCGACGCGTTCGCACTTCGATGCGCAGGATTTCATGGAGCGTGCGGCGCCCGGCGATCGAGGGGAGAGCCAGGGCTGGTTGAACCGTTACCTCGCGCGGGAAGGCGATGCGAATCCGATGGCGGGCGTGAGCCTGCGCTCGTCGAAGGCGCTCTCGATGCGGGGGGAGGCGCCGTCGCTCGCGTTCGAGACGGCGGACGGTTTCCGCCTGACGGGCGCGCACGTCGAGGAGCGGCGCGCGGAACTTCACAAGCGATACGGAACGGCGGGTGCGATGCTCGGCGAGGCGGTGGACGAAGCTTTCGACGCGCTCGACGCGGTCGCCACCGTCGGCGCGACGGACGGCAAGTATCCGTCGGATCGCGGGGTGGCCGCGGCGCTTCGTGAAGCGGCGGCGCTGATCAAGGCCGACATCGGCGTCCGGGTCATAGCGATCGACGCAGGTGGATGGGACCACCACTCGGACGAGGCGCCGCGATTTGCGGCCCTCGGCGGGGAGCTCGCGGCCGCGCTCGCGGCTTTCCACGCGGACCTCGACGGGCATCGCCAGCGGACGATGGTGCTCGGCATGACCGAGTTCGGGCGGCGGGTCGCGGAGAACGGCGCGCGCGGAACGGACCACGGCCACGGCGGCGTGATGTTCGCTCTCGGCGGCGGACTCTCGGGAGGGCGCGTCCTGACGCGGGACGACACCTGGCCGGGCCTCGCCCCCGAGCACCTCGACGAGGGCAAGGATCTGGCGGCGACCACCGACTTCCGGGACGTCTTCGCCGAGGTGCTGCACACCCACATGGGCGTGGCCGACATCGGGAGCTTCTTCCCGAACTACTCGGCCCGGACCGAGGATTTTCCGGGGCTGTTCTCCTGATCGACGCAGGTCGTTTGGTTCTTGCGGGTTGCGGTGGATCTCGGGGGCGGGCCGACCGATTCCGGGCGTGGATCGTCGCTCAGGTCCGATCGGCTTCGTCCGAGAAGAGAAGTTGCGGAACCTCTCTCTCCCCGCCGTGTTGAGCCTCCTCGATCGTTCCTCCCGAACCGGGCCCGCCGTCTTGCGCGGTTGCGCCGGTCCCCGCGGAGGAGTCTAATGGCATCCGATCGAGGACATCTTCCCCCCAAGCGAGCAACGAGCGACGTCATGGAATCGAACGAGAAGCGGTTGGCCGTGATCCTGGTCGGAGTGGTGGTCGTCCTCGGCGCGGGCGGCTTCGTGGGAGCGCGTGTGCTGCGCGGCGACTCCGGCGAGGCGACCTTCGGCGGCCCGACTTCGCGCACGACCGGCGAGCCGGGAGACCTCGAGGAGCGGATCGAGCGGCTCGAGAAGGTCATCGCGGGCCTGCGCGCGGACATCCTGCGGCTCTCGGGTTCGGATCGTCGTTCGTCGGGCGGTCTCGCAAAGGGCAGGACGACGGACTCGACGACGCCGGGGCCGATCGTTCCCATGGCCGTGGCCGAGACGATCGAATGGCTGCGCGATCCCGAGGTCCGGGACGTGCTGCTGAACACGATCGAAGAGGAAGAAGAGATCCGCGACGAGCTCCGCGAGCAGGAGCGCCGCACGCAGATCGCGACGCGCACGAAGCGCGAGCTCTCCATCATGGCCGACTCGCTCGGGCTCAACATGTTCCAGCAGGATTCGATCGGCGAGATCGAGGCCGAGCTCGACGCGAAGCGACTCGACATCGAGCGGCGCGCGTCGGAGATCCTGTTGCGCCCCGGCGCGCTCGACGACGCCACCAAGGAAGAGTACCGTGGGCTTCTCGCCGAGAAGCGCGACGCTTACTCGGCGCGCACCGATCAGCTGAAGAGCCTCCTCGGCAACGACGGCTTCAAGGCCTTCCGCGGCTACGAGCTCGACCAGCTCCGCCGCGAGGACTTCTTCGACAACATCGCCTATGACGGGTTCCTGCACGACAAGAAGAACAACCGCAAGAACCCGGCGGGCAACAAGGCGAAGCAGAACGCCAAGAAGAAGTCGCCGCCGAAGAGGTAGCGGCCGCCGCTTTCACGAGGCGTCAGAGCTCGGATCCGCACTTGCGGCAGAAGCGCGCGTCGACCTCGTGCCCTTCCGCGGCGCAGTGGGGACAGCACTGCGTCGAGACCTTCGCGTGCCTCGACTGAGCCTGGGCGAGCTCCACGGTCACGATTCCCGTCGGCACCGCGATGATCGCGTAGCCGATGATCATCACCATCGCGGCAAGCGCCCGACCGGGAATGGTCACCGGCGTGATGTCGCCGTATCCCACCGTCGTCAGCGTGACGATCGCCCAGTAGATGCTCGTCGGGATGCTCGTGAACCCGGAGTCGGCATTGCCCTCGACGAGGTACATCAACGAGCCGATGATGATCACGAGTGTCAGGACCACCTCGAGGAAGATGATGATCTTGCGGAGGCTCGCGCGCATCGCGTTGCGCAGTAGCCGGGCCTCGCCGACGAATCGGGCGAGCTTCAGGACGCGGAAGACCCGCAGCAGTCGCAGCGCACGGATGACGATCAGCGAGTGGCTTCCGGCGACGAAGAGGCTCACGTAGGTCGGAAGGATCGCGAGCACGTCGACGATGCCGTAGAAGCTCCGCGCGTAGCGCAGGGGGCGCCCGACGGAGTACAGGCGCAGGAAGTACTCGATCGTGAAGAGGACCGTGAAGGCCCACTCGGCGGCGCGCAGCTCGCGTCCGTAGCGGGCGTTGATCTCGGTGACGCTCTCGAGCATCACGGCGACGACGCTCAGGACGATCGCCAGCAACAGGGCGATATCGAAGGCCTTGCCCGACGGCGTGTCGGCCTCGAAGATGATCTCGTGGATCTGCTCACGCACGGTGAGGCGTCGTGGCTCGCCCGCGTTCATGGCGAAGAGCGTAGCATCCCACGAACGAGGGAGAGGCCCCTAGCGATCTTCGTCGGGGGCGAGGAGGCGTTCGGTGAGCCAGGGCACGAGGACGTCGAAGAGCTCCTCGGAGACGGGCCGCTTCTTCATGTAGTCGAGGCCGATCGAACCCTCGTGCGTCTTCTTGAAGAGATGGTCGAGCGTCTCGAACGTGACGAGCCGATGGTCGGGGTGGTCGGCGGCCTCGAGCGCGGCCCAAAGGGGCTTCGCGTCGCGTTCCACGGTGACCTGGAAGTCGCGCGCTCCCTGCAGGATCAGCACCGGGCATCGGACACGCGCGATGTTCGCGGCCGGGTCGACCTTCGCGTGGGTGCGGATCCAGGCGCGCGCAGGGACGAGCATGCGGGCCGCTTCGGGAACGCTGCCCGGCGCGAGGGGGCCGTCGCCGGCGGCGCGCGCGAAGAAGTCGGCGAGCTCGCGATCATAGGCGTCGAGCGCATCACCCGAGACGCCTTCGCGGGCCTTCGCGTTGCGGAGTTGCTCGCGCGCGAGGTCGAGGATGTTTCGCCCCGGTGCCGCGAGGAGCGCGATTGCCGCGAGCGCCGGGTCGTCGTCGAGCGCGAGGATCGGAGCGGTGATGCCGCCTTCGCTATGGCCGAGTACCGCGATGCGAGCCGGATCGACATCCGTACGCTTCGCGAGGAACCGTACGCAAGCTCGGGCATCGTCGATCAGATCGTCGAAGCCCATGTCGTCGAGGGGGCCGCGGCTCGCGCCGGCGCCGCGATCGTCGACCCGCAGCACGAGGAAGCCCGCCTCGGTCAGGCGATCGAGGATCGCTCCCGTGCCGGCGTCGATGCCGGCCGCGTTTCCGTTTCGCTCCTGCAGCCCCGATCCGGAGATGAAGAACAGGGCGGGCAGGCGGCCCTTCGATCCCTTGGGCCGCGTAATCGTACCGGCGAGCGTCACCTCCCCGTGCGTCACGGTGACCTCCTCGCGATCGAGGTCGGCCACCGAATCGGCCTTCTCATCGGGGGGCGCGATCTCGAAGATGACGGGCGGGTCGTCCGTGCGCTGCATCGTGATTCCCTGCGCGGGAAGATCGAGCCGGACCAGACGGCCGTCGTCGGCGAGGTGGATCGTCTCGCCGAGCGAGTCGGCGTACACGCGGACGGCGGGCTCATCGGCCGCGTCTCCAGCTGAGCCGGTCGGCTTCACCTCGAAGGGAATCTTGCGCAGGACGTTGCCCGAGAAGAGCGAGTACGAGCGCGGTTCGTCCGGGCTCGGAGGAGCGACGCGCAGCAACGTCTCGATGTGCGAGACGAAGTTGTTGGCGAGGAGATAGGCAGCGGGATCCGCCGGAACTTCGAGCGTGCGGCTCGTGGGCCCTTGCACGATGGTCGCGTCGGCCTTGTCGCCGCGGAAGGCGAGCTCGACGCGCGCGTACACGTCGGACGTCAGCGATCGGAGCTCGAATCGCAGCGGATGCCCGTGGTCGTCGGTCCAGAGGTGCGCGGTGAGTCGCGCGTCGAGCGCTCCCCCCGGCGTGTCGACACGGAGCTGGACCTGCGCTCGAAAGAAGTGCGCGCTCGTCTGCCCGACGGAGGCGCGGCCTTCGTACTGCGAGCGGCAGTGACCGATGGGAGATCCTTGCCGGGTGAAGAGCCAGGCGCTGACTTCACCAGGTCGGTAGACCTCGGCGATCGTCCGCGAGTCGTCCGCGCCGGCTGCGGATCCGGCGCCGAAGAGCGACGCGAGGATCGTGAGCCCGAGAAGGGCGGTCAGCCGGCGTGCGCGCCTCATCATCAGCCGAGGTGGATCTTGCCCCCGCCTCCGCCGGCACCCTCGGGAGGCATTCCCGGAGGCATTCCGCCGGCACCGGGGACGACGATGCGGGACGCCTCGCGGCGCTGCATCTCCTTGGCTTCTTCGATGACCTTGTCCACCGCGACCTGAACGGCATCCGGGAACTTCTCGATCGCCTCATCGAGCGTCGTCGCATCGATGTTGCAGTGGATCGGGAGCATGCCCATCTGCGTCATGAGCTGCGTTTCGCCCGAGAACAGGACGCTGCGCTCGTCGTCGGTCGTGCCGTCGGCCTTGACGGGCGTCAGCCGGCGAATCGTCGCCACGCGCATATCCGTGAAGACCTCTTCGCGATAGAGGTGGTCGATGTCGACTCTCAGTTCCGAGAGGGGCTTGGGTCCGTCGCTCACGCGGATCGCTCCTGGAGTTCAGCAAACGAGAAGAAAAGGCGGACACGTACGTCCGTCCGATGATTTTCGAACCGAGTATAGCAGGTTTCGCCGGGGCGCTGAAACGGGCTCAGGCGCTCTCGGCGGCGGCGCCGCCTTGCGTCTTGCCGGCGGGGTCCGCGGGCGCGGCGTTGCCGTTGCCGTTCCGGTTCCCGTTCGCGGTGCTTCCGCCGTTCGCGTCGGCTTCGTTCGCGGCTTCCTGCGAGATTCCGTTGGCCTCGATCCGCGGCGGGATCGACTGCAGCGGCGAGTCGGATCGGTAGGGGACGAGCCCCGACGGTACGACGCGCGACGCCGGCTCGACGTGCCGGTGCTGGTCGTCGAAGAAGATGTGCGCGCCGAAGGCCTCGAGCACGCTCTCCTTGGACAGGCCGCCGAGGAAGAACGACTCGTCGATGCGCACTCCCCAATCGCGAAGCGTGCGGACGATCCGCTCGTGGGCGGGGCTGTCACGCGCGGTCACGATCGCGGTTCGAAGCGGCCCGTCGGAGAGCGGCAGGCGCTTCTGCAGCCGCGAGAGCGACTTCAGGAACTGGGCGAACGGTCCTTCGCTCAGCGGGCGTCGCGCGTTCTCGCGCTCGTTCTGGTTGAAGGCGTCGAGTCCGTGCTCGCGGTAGATGCGCTCGGACTCCTCGGAGAACAGGACGGCATCCGCGTCGAAGGCCATCCGGATCGTCTCCACCGGGGCAGTCGTCGCGTCGGGAGAGTGCGGATAGATCTGCGCGCTCGCGAAGCCGGCGTCGCCCGCGACCTGCACGTCCTTGAGCGACCGCGACAGGAACAGGTCGACCGAGAACGCTCCGAGGTAGTGGGCGAGGGGACGTCCGCTCGTGAAGGCGGCGCGCGTGATGTTCAGCCCGTGGTGCTCGACCGAGTGGAAGATGCGCAGACCGCAGTCGGCGTTGTTCTTCGACATGACGACGACTTCGACGGCGGGCTCGCCTTCGATCGCGTCGTTGATCGAGAGGAGCCCTTTCACGAGGCCGAACGCCGCGCCGGGCTCGAGGACACGGTCCTCGTTCTCGAGCTGATACTGCGTGTACGCTTCGAGACCTTCGTTCACGAAGATCTCGTTCTCGCGCTCGAGGTCGAACAGGGATCGCGATGAGATCCCGACGACCAAGCGGTTGGTGAGGTCGAAGTCCATCTGACTTGCGTCTCCACGGCGGGCAGCTTCGGTGAGCTGCCACGGTCCTGCGCCACCCCCGACCGCCGGCCCTGAGGATACCACGTGGCGCGGGCCGTTCGACCGGGTAGCCGCGAGAATTCGCGGCCTACCCGGGTATTATCGACCGAAAAGACCGTTTAGCGTGAGCGGAGAAGCTGCTTCTCGGAGCGCTCGCTGAGCCCCAGCCTCGGAATGTCGCGCGCTCGCTGCTCGCGGTTGCCGTAGCCGCCGATGAAGCCGTTGGCGCGGGTGGCCGCCGTCGAATCGGTGAACGCCTTCTGGTCGGGATACTGACGCAGAAGCTCTTCCGTGATCTCGGGCGAACGTCGCAGGTAGTACTTCTGGTGGTAGTCCTCGGCCCGGTAGAAGCGGTCGAGGGGCAAGATCTCGGTGTGGACCGTCTTGCCGAGCTTTTGCGACAGGGCCGTCGCCGAAGCCAGTGCGGCCTTTTTCTGGGCCGGGCTCGCGGCGAAGACTGCGTTCTTGTACTGCACGCTCCAGGGTCGCGACGTGCAGCTGTGACCCTTCCAGAACATGGCCAGCAGATCCTCGTAGCGGATCTTGCTCGGGTCGAAATCGATCTGAATCGCCTCGGTGTGATCCCCGAGGTTCCGATAGGTCGGATTTTTCGTGGTCCCGCCGGTGTAACCCACGCGGGTCCGGATGACGCCGTCGAGGCTCCCGAACTGGGAGTCCGGTCCCCAGAATCAGCCGAGCGCGAAGGTCGCGGTCTCGAACTTCGCGGGTGCGTCCTTGTCGATCGGGGGAACCGTCGCCTTCTGGGGGGTCGTGGGCTTCATCAGCGAGTCCTCTTCGGAGGCCGCGAACAGGAGCATCGTCGCGGCCAGGGTCAGGCTCATCAGTTGCGTCATCGGTGGTGACTCCCTCGGTTGAGAGTGCGGCTTGCCAGATACGATGATAGCGCCTTACGCCGGCCCCCCGTCGGATTATTCGGACGGGATTCCTCGGCGGTTTCGAAGCACGGGTGCTTTTGCCGGCGCCTCGGCGAGCTAGTCCGAGACGGCCACCGTGGCGATGCCGCGTCGTTCGTGGTCCGGCGTCGTCGCCGAGAGCGCGATCACCTGCGCCTCGCGGTAGTACCGCTCCACGTGGTACTCGCGCGAGTAGCCGTACCCGCCGAGGATCTGGATGGCGCTGTCCGTGGCCCGGATCGCGGCGCCGGCGGAGAAGCTCCGGGCCATGCGGGCTTCGGTCGCGAAGGGCTTCCCGGCGTCGGCCAGGCGGCTCGCGTGATGCAGGAGGAGGCGCCCGGCGTGCGTCTCGGTCTGCATGTCCGCGATCTTGTGCGCGATCGCGTCGAAGCTGTGGAGAGGCTTGTCGAAGGCGTGCCGTTCGCTCGAGTACGGCGCCGCCTTGTCGAGCGCGCCCTGTGCGAGGCCCACGCTGATCGCGGTCAGCGCGAGCCGACCGTAGGTGGCCGCCGTCTGCAAGACGTCGGCGCCGGCGCCCACGCTTCCGAGGACGGAGCCGGCCGAGACGCGCACGCCACGGAACGTGACGGGGCGCGTGTCCGACGAGCGCGCGCCGAGCATGCGCTCGGGGTCGCCGCACTCGATGCCGTCCGCGTCGGCTTCGACGAGGAACACCGTGATCGCGCCGTCGGTCTCCGCCGGCACGAGGTACACGCCGCATCGTCCCGCGCTCGCGACCGACAGCGGTCCGCCTTCGAGTACGAAGCCGTCGCCGTCCGGGCGCGCGGTGAGCGGCAGCCCCGTCGCTCGCGGTTCCGCGAACGGCGTCGGGCTCGCGAGGGCGACGCCGCACTCGCCGGCTGCGAGTCGGCCGACCCACGCCTCCTTCTGCGCGTCGGTTCCGTGCTCGACGATCGGCAGGAGCCCGAACGATACGTGGCTCGCGAGGATCATCGCCACCGAGCCGTCGACGCGCGCCAGCTCTTCGATCGCGACCGCGTACGACAGATGATCGAGGCCCGCGCCGCCGAGCTCCTCCGAGATCGGGATCCCGAACAGGACGATCTCGGACATCTGCTCGACGACCGACGTCGGGTACTCGTTCGAGCCGTCGCGGTCGATCGCGCCGCCTTCGACCTCATCGGTCGCGAACTTGCGGACCGTGTCGCGGATCATCTCGTGCTCTTCGGTGAAGCCGTAGTCGCTCGCGTGCGCCATATCGAATTCTCTCTCGCTAGTTCAATTCTCGCCGAAGCCGGGCCACAGGTAGAGCAGCCCGGATCGGCTCGGCAGGAGGCGTTCGAGGATACCGGATTCGATGCCGGCATTCGATCGTCCTGCTCCGCTCTTCATCAGGAGGGACTCGAGGAGCCCCGGAACTTGCTGGTACGTGACGACGGGAGCGTCCTCGTCGACCTCCGCGAGCTCGCGGAGGGTCGAGAGGGCTTCTTCCCGGTAGCCGATCGTGTCGACCAGGCCTAGCTCCTTCGCCTCGCCCGCGGAGTAGATGCTCCCGTTGGCGAGCGCGCGCACCGTGGCGGTGTCGAGCGACGGGCGTCCCTGATCGACGATCGTCACGAACCGTTCGTACATCTCTTGCAGGATCGCCTCGAACTTGGCTCGTTCGTCCGGCCGCATCTTGCGCGTGGGCGATCCCATATCTTTGTAAGGCGTGTCGTCGGAGACGATGGTCTCCTCGCTGAGGCCGAGCTTCGCGTAGAGGTCGCGGTAGTTCAGCATCCGCATGATGACGCCGATGCTTCCCGTGATCCCCGTGGGATGCGAGACGATCCGGTCGGCCGCCATCGCGACGTAGTAGCCGCCGGATGCCGCGACGTCCTTGAAGAACGCGACGATCGGAAGGCCGCTCTCTTCCTTGAAGGTGCGAAGCTCCTGCAGGATCGTATCGCTCGCCGTCACACCGCCTCCCGGCGAGTTCACGAGGAGCAGCACGCCGCGGATGTCGTCATCCTTGCGGGCGAGCTCGAGGACGCGTCGGATGCGCCACGGGCTCGTGACGACCGAGCCACCGAGCGGTCCCGCTTCGCCGTCGAGGATGACCCCGCTCACCGGGATCATCAGCAGCTTCTTCTTGCCGCGGGGATTCCCGTCGACGAGGGCCTCTTCGAACGCCGCGGACGAGCCGCGCACCATCTGTCCGAGCGATCCGACGAACGACGAGACGATGAGCAGGACGAAGAGAGCGAGGGCGCCGAACGTCACCACGAGCAGCGTCGCGCTCGAGCGTCGCGTGGGGCGCGGGACCGGCGGCGGCGCCATCGGGCCGCGGCTCGGATTCGGGCTCGGGTCGGTGCCCGCCGTCGAGTTGGGGTCGCGATCGTTCATCGAACTTCGGTACAGCCTCTAGCGCAGCAGCCCGCGAGCGATCACGAGCTTCTGGATCTCGGTGGTGCCTTCGTAGATCTCGGTGATGCGCGCGTCGCGCAGGAAGCGCTCGACGAGATGCCGCCGTCGGATGGCGTCCGGGCCGAGCACCGCCGCTGCCTCGCGCGCGCAGAAATTCGCGGTCTGCGACGAGAACAGCTTGGCCTTGGACGCCTCGGTCGAGTGCGGCTTCTTCGCATCGCGCAGGATCGACGCGCGGTACGTCAGAAGCGTCGCCGCGTCGATGCGCGTCGCCATCTCGGCGAGCTTGTGCTGGACGGCTTGCGACTTCGCGACCGGCTTTCCGTCACGCGTCGATTCGCGTGCGTAGCCGACGGCCGCATCGAGGCTCGCCTGCGCGAGGCCGATCGACTGTGACGCGATGCCGACGCGGCCGCCGTCGAGCGTGTTCATCGCGATCGGGAAGCCTTCGTTCTCGGGGCCGAGCATGTTCGCGGCCGGAACGCGGCAGTCCTCGAAGACCACCTCGACGGTGGGCGAAGCCCGGATGCCGAGCTTGTCTTCTTTCTTGGCGGCGCTGAAGCCGGGCGTGGACGTCTCGACGAGGAAGCACGAGATGCCCTTCGTCTTCGATTCCTTGTCGGTGCGGGCGTACACGATGAGCAGATCGGCTTCGTTGCCCTGCGTGATCCAGGACTTCACGCCGTTCAGGACGAAGTGATCGCCGTCCCGCACGGCCGAGCACGTGAGTGCGGCCGCGTCCGATCCGCAGTGCGGTTCGGTGAGCGCATAGGCGCCGAGCATCTCGCCGCTCGCGAGCTTCGGCAGGAACTTCTTCTTCTGTTCCTCGGTGCCGAACTTGATGAGGGGGGCCGTCGCGAGGGAGTTGTGCACGGAGACCGTCACGCCGGTCGAGGCGCAGGCGCGGTTCAGCTCGACGAGCATGAGCGTCAGAGCCATGTTGCCGAGCTCCGACCCTCCGTACTCCTTCGGCACGAGCATGCCCATGAAGCCGAGATCGGCGGCCTTGCGGATCAGGTCGGCCGGGAACTCCTCACGGAGCTCGAGGTCCGCCGCGACGGGCGCGACGACCTCGTCGGCGAACGCGGCCGCGGCCTGCTGCACCTGCTTCAGCTCGTCGGTGAGCTCGAAGTTCATCGGTTCGTTTCCTGCGACGATCGCGAGATCCTGTGTCATCGGTCCCCCTGGTATCGCGAGCCCCCGCCGATCAGGCGTTGCTCGTATAGTCGTAAAAACCACGCCCGGTCTTGCGGCCGAGATCGCCGGCCGCAACGAGATTGCGGAGAAGCGGGCAGGGTCGGTACTTCGAATCGCCGAAACCTTCGTGGAGCACTTCCATGATCGAGAGGCACGTGTCGAGGCCGATCAGATCGGCCAGCGTCAGCGGGCCCATCGGGTGCGCCATGCCGAGCTTCATGACCTCGTCGATCGCTTCCTTGGTGGCGACGCCCTCCATGAGGCAGTAGATCGCCTCGTTGATCATGGGCATCAGGACGCGGTTCGAGATGAAGCCCGGATAGTCGTGCACCTCGACGGGAATCTTGCCGAGTGCCTTCGACCTCTCCATCACGCTCGTGGTCGTCTCGTCGGTCGTCCGCGTGCCACGGATGACCTCGACGAGCTTCATGACCGGTACGGGATTCATGAAGTGCATCCCGATGACGTTCTCGGGACGCTTCGTCACCGCCGCGATTCGCGTGATCGAGATCGACGACGTGTTCGATGCGAGGATAGCGTTTTCCGGCGTGATGCGGTCGAGCTCGGTGAAGATCTTGTTCTTCAGGTCGAAGTTCTCGGTGACCGCTTCCACGACCAGATCGCAGTTCCCGAGGTCTTCGAGCGTGGTGGAGGTTTTGACGCGACCGAGGATTGTCGGGATTTCCGACGCTTCGAGGATTTCCTTCTTGGCCATGCGGCCGAGGTTTTTCTCGATGGTCGCGCGGGCGCGCTCGAGCGCGTCCGGAAGGGCGTCGACGAGCACCACGTCGGATCCGCCCTTGTGAGCGAAGACCTGCGCGATGCCGTTGCCCATCGTTCCGGCGCCGACCACACCGACTGCATTTGCCATGACGTGTCCTGGTCTTTCTCGGGGAAGCCCCGTTTTCGATTCAGTCCATTTCGACGCTGAGCGCGACGGCGTTTCCGCCGCCGAGGCACAGGCTCGCGAGCCCGGTCTTCGCGCCTCGATCCTTCATCGCGTGGAGCAGCGTCGTGAGAATCCGCGCACCCGAGCATCCGATGGGGTGGCCGAGCGCGACGGCGCCGCCATTCACGTTGATCTTGGCGGGATCCAGCGCGAGCTCCTTGGCGAGCGCGCACGACTGCGCGGCGAACGCTTCGTTGAGCTCGATCAGGTCGAAGTCGTTCGGCTTCATGCCGAGCTGCTCGCTCAGCTTCTGCACGGCGATGAGCGGAGCCATCATGACCCACTCGGGCTCCATGCCGCCGGTCGAGTATCCGGTGATGCGAGCGATCGGCTTGGCGCCGAGCTCTTCGGCCTTCTCGGCCGACGTGACGACGAGCGCGGAGGCGCCGTCGTTGATCGTCGAGGCGTTGCCGGGCGTCACGCTGCCGTCCTTCTGGAAGACGGCGCGGAGCTTCGCGAGGCTCTCCATCGACGTCTCGGGTCGCGGCCCTTCGTCGGTGTCGACGACGGTGACGGCGCCCTTGCGACCGGGCACCTCGACCGAGACGATCTCGTCCTTGAACTTGCCGGCTTCCATCGCGGCCGCGGCGCGCTTCTGGCTCTCGAGCGCCCAGCCGTCCTGGTCCTCGCGAGAGACCGAGTACTTGTCGCAGACGAGCTCGGCGGTATTGCCCATGTGGAAGTCGTTGTAGTGATCCCACAGGCCGTCCCACACGATCCCGTCGAGAAGCTTGTCGTGTCCGAGGCGCTGGCCGTCGCGAGCCTTCAGCAGGTAGTAGGGCACGCGGCTCATGTTCTCCATGCCGCCCGCCACGAAGACGTCGCCGTCGCCCGCCTTCACCGCGGAGGCCGCGAGCATGACGGACTTGAGGCCCGACCCGCAGACCTTGTTGACGGTGAACGCCGGGACCGAGACGGGGACGCCGGCCGCGATCGCGGACTGGCGCGCAGGATTCTGCCCGAGGCCGGCCTGCAGGACGCATCCCATGATGACCTCGTCGACCGCGTCCGCGGCGACGCCGGCGCGCGAGAGCGCCTCACGAACCACGACGGCACCGAGATCGGTGACTTTGACCGGCGCGAGTCCGCCCTGGAACTTGCCGATGGGCGTGCGACAGGCGCTGAGAATTACCGGCTGGGGCATTCCGTGACCACCTCCGTGGAAACATTCCGAAAGGCTTGGATCGATTGATCCGGAAATGGACCGGGATTATAGGAAATGCGTTTGGGGAGTGCAGGTTGCGAGGCTCAAGGGGCTTCCGTATATGGGTTTACGACAGTGCGCGCCAACCGACGTAGCCGAAGTACGCGATCAGCAAGCAGATGCCTTCCCAGCGGACGATGCGGCTGCGGGCGGTGATCGAGAAGGGCAGGAGCATCATCGAGACGACGAGAACCGCGACGAGGTCGATCCACGCGTCCGGCGGCAGGGCGATCGGTGCGATCACCGAGGTCGTCGCGAGCACGAAGAGCAGGTTGAAGATGTTCGACCCGACGACGTTCCCGACGGCGAGGTCCGTCGCACCGCGTCGCGTCGCCACGATGGCGGTCACGAGCTCCGGAAGGCTGGTGCCGATCGCGATCATCGTGAAGCTGATGATGAAGTCCGGGACGCCGATGGCCCGGGCGATCTCCTTGGCCGAGCCGACCGTGATTTCCGCGCCCCCGACGAGGCCGGCGATGCCGATGACCGTGAGCGCGATGCTGAGCGGAATCGCCTCGCTGCTCGAGCCGGGAACGCTCGAATCGGTGCCGCCGTTTTGCGCCCGCGCCTTGATCATGTCGCGCGCGGTGTAGAAGAGGAACACGCCGAAGAGCCCGAGCAGGATGATGCCTTCGGGCCGGTCGAACGAGGCCGAGGCCGCGTCGCGCAGCTGCGTGTCGAGCGACATCACGAGCACGGCGACGGTGGCCACGAGCATCATGGGGATCTCGCGGCGGATGACGTTGGCGTGGATCTCGAGCGGTCGCAAGAGCGCCGCGCAGCCGACGATCAGGCCGATATTCGCGAGGTTCGAGCCGGTGATGTTCCCGAACGAGATGCCGGGGTCGCCGCCGAGGGCCGCCTTGAGATTGACCGCCAGCTCGGGAGCGCTCGTCCCGAAAGCGACGACGGTCAGCCCGATGACGAGAGGGGAGACGCCGAAGTGTCGGGCGATCGACGAGGCGCCGCGCACCATGAGCTCGCCGCCGCCGAGAAGCAACGACATCCCCACGAGCAAGAGCAGGATGTCGAGACCCATGGATCGCTAACCGCAGCGGACCCCGAGATGCAGACGCTTCACGTCCATCACCGGGCCCTCGATGCAGGTCTTCTCGAAGAGGTAGCCGCCTTCGTAGTCGGCCTTCACCGGCACGACGCAGGCGAGGCAGGCGCCGACGCCGCACGCCATCATGCGCTCCATCGAGATCTCGCAGGAAAGGTCGTTCTCGACGGCGTACTCCGCGAGCGCGTCGAGCATCGGTTCCGGGCCGCAGCCGTAGATCATCGGCTTTCCGGCATTGCCTGACGCGAGCTCCTCGCGGAGCAGGTGGAGGACGTTGCCGTGGCGGCCGCGCGTTCCGTCGTCCGTCGCGAAGCGCAGCTCGATGCCGAGGGCCTCGAGCTCGTCGAGGTAGACGAGATCGTTTGCCGAGCGGGCGCCGTACAGAAGCGTCAGGCGCTCGAGCCCGGGGTTCGCGCGGCGGAGATGCCGGGTAAGGATCGGGAAGGGGGCCAGCCCCACACCGCCCGCGACCATGATCGCGTGATCGAAGTCGCCGGTGAGCGTGAACGACTTGCCGAGCGGGCCCCAGATGGCGAGCGTCTCCTCGGGCTCCATCCGCCCGAGGGACTGCGTGCCCTGGCCCATCACCTGGATCATCACCCGCAGGCCGATCGGGTCGCCCTCGCCGTGGGTGGATCCGTCCTCCCAGATGAGATCGCAGGCGCTGAACGGACGCGGCAGCATCGGAAAATCGCCCTCGGCCCGGTGGAGCATCACGAACTGACCGGCGACGAAGTCGCGGGCCATGTCGGGCTCTTCGATGTCGAGGAGGAAATAGCCGGCATCGAGGTCGATCCGGCGCAGGATGCGGGCTTCGGTCCAGTGCATGGCGGAGATGGTAGCATTCACCGCCCTTGTACGGCTGCCCTCCCCGGGGGCCGTTTCTCGCCGGTTCCCGGCGTCGGGATACCTCCTCATGAGCCTGATCACATTCGCGGACATTACCAAGGACCTCGGCGGCAAGAAGGTCCTCGACGGCGTGGCGGCCGAGATCCACGACGGAGATCGCATCGGGCTGATCGGGCGGAACGGCTGCGGGAAGACGACGCTGCTGCGCGCGGTCACCGGCGAGCTCGTTCCGGATACCGGGGCGATCCACCGCAAGAAGGACATGCGCGTCGGGTACCTGCCGCAGCAGCCGATCGTGCGCACCGGCGTGACGACCTGGGAGGAGGCGCTCGAGCCGTTCGCGCATCTCGTCAAGATCGAGAAGGAGCTCGACGAGATCGGCGACGCGATGGGCAGCGCCGACGAATCGGCGCTGGCCGAGCTCGTCGATCGGCAGGCCGCGCTCCAGGAGCGCTTCACGAGCGAGGGCGGCTACACGTACAAGCCGCGTGTCCGGGCGGCGCTGACGGGCCTCGGCCTGCGTGAGGAGCACATCGACCGGCCGGTCGAGCGGTTGTCCGGCGGCGAGAAGAACCGTCTGGGTCTCGCGAAGCTCCTCCTGCAGGAGCCGGAGCTCCTGGTGCTCGACGAGCCCACGAACTACCTCGACATCCACGCGGTGGGGTGGCTCGAGGAGTTCCTGCGCGGCTACAAGAACGCCTTCCTCGTCGTTTCGCACGACCGCTACTTCCTCGACCGCACGGTGCGCAAGATCTGGGAGCACCGCGGCGGCAAGGTCGACGTGTATCGCGGCAACTACAAGGAGTATCGCCGGCAGCGCGACGAGCGGGACGAACGGCAGCAGAAGGAATACGAGCAGCAGCAGCGCGAGATCGCCAAGCAAAAGGAGTTCATCCGCAAGAACATCGCCGGGCAGAAGACGAAGCAGGCGCAGGGTCGCCGCAAGCAGCTCGAGCGAATGGAGCGGATCGAGGCGCCCGGCGATGACGGCGCGGACGCGAAGATCCGATTCGGGATGGCGGATCGCGGCGGCAACGACGTGCTGATGGTGAAGGACCTGTCGAAGACGTATGGCGATCGCACGCTGTTCTCGGGGCTCGACGTCGAGATCTTCCGCGGCGATCGCATCGGCATCATCGGGCCGAACGGTACCGGCAAGTCGACGCTGCTTCGCATCATCCACGACGAGGAGCGCCCCGAGACGGGACAGGTGAAGCTCGGGTCGGGCGTCGTCGTCGGCTACTACGATCAGGAGCACCGCGACCTCAATCGCGCGAACACGTTGTTCCAGGACATCCGCGAGGTGGTGCCGCAATGGACCGACCTCGAAGTGCGCAATTACCTCGCCGCGTTCCTCTTTCGAGAGGACGAGGCGTTCAAGGTGATCGGCGACGCGAGCGGCGGGGAGCGGGCCCGCGTGGCGCTCGCGCGGATCGCGCTCCGCGGCAGCAACTTCCTGGTGCTCGACGAGCCCACCAACCACCTCGATCTGTCGTCGCGGCGCGTGCTCGAGGAGGCGCTTCTCGAGTACCCGGGAACGATCCTCGTCGTGTCGCACGACCGCTATCTTCTCGACCGGATCTGCGAGAAGCTGCTCGTGTTCGAGGGGGGCGAGGTGCGGCTTTTCAACGGCAACTACAGCCTGTATGCTGAGACGCTCCGCGCCGAAGAAGAAGCCGTCCGCAAGGCCGAGGAAGAGCGCAAGCAGCGGGATCGCGAGGCCGCCAAGAAAGCGACGGCCGCCGCCCGCGAAGCCGAGGCCGGCAAGAAGAAGGCGGCGAAGAAGCGCAAGTTCTCGTACGAAGAGCTCGAGACGCGCATCATCGAAGCGGAGGAGCGCATCCAGAAGGCCCATGACGACATGGCGAGCGAGGATGCGTACAAGGATCCCGACCGCATGAAGGAGCTCACCGCAGAGCTCGAAGCGGCGAAGGCCGAGCTCGCGGAGCTCGAAGAAGAGTGGGCGAGCTGGGAGTAGCGACGACGATGCAGACGTTCAAGGATCAGATCGCGGCAACCCTCGAGGGCGAGACCGGTATCGCGAGCGGCGAGGTGCTCTCGATGCTGACGACGCCGCCGAAGCAGAACATGGGCGACTTCGCGTTCCCGTGCTTCACGCTCGCGAAAGAGAAGAAGACGAATCCCGCGCAGCTCGCCGGCGAGATCGCGGGCAAGATCGAGGCGGGCGGAGCCGTCAGCGAAGTGCGAGCGGTCGGTCCGTACGTGAACTTCTTCCTCGATCCCGCGCTCGTCGCGAGAGAGACGCTCGAGCGCGTGCAGCGCGAGACCCTCGACTACGGTCGAAGCGAGGTCGGCGCCGGCAAGATGGTCTGCATCGACTACTCCTCGCCGAACATCGCGAAGCCGTTCAACATCGGACACATCCGGTCGACCGCAATCGGCCACGCGCTCTACAACATCTTCGAGTTCCTCGGCTACGAGTCGGCGGGCATCAACCATCTCGGCGACTGGGGCACGCAGTTCGGAAAGCTCATCACCGCGTTCAAGATGTGGGGCAACTGGGACGACCTCGCCGAACAGCCGATCCACAAGCTGCTCGACCTGTACGTCCGGTTCCACAAGGCCGCGAAGGAGAAGCCCGAGCTCGAGGAAGAGGCGCGCGCCTGGTTCAAGAAGCTCGAGGAGGGCGATCCGGAAGCGCGCGACATGTGGCAGCACTTCCGCGATCTGTCGCTTGCCGAGTTCCAGCGGATCTACGGCGACCTCGGCATCGACTTCGACGCCTACACGGGCGAGAGCTTCTACGAGCCGATGCTCGAAGACACCGTGAAGCTCATCGAAGAGAAGGGACTCGCCACCGAGAGCGAGGGCGCGCTCATCGTCGACCTCGAGGACGACGGCATGCCGCCGTGCCTCCTCAAGAAGGGCGACGGAGCGACGCTCTACGCGACGCGCGACCTCGCGGCGCTGATGTTCCGCGCGCGCGAGTACAAGTTCGCGCAGTGCCTCTACGTCGTGGGCGCCGAGCAGACGCTGCACTTCCGTCAGGTCTTCCGCGTCGTCGAGAAGATGGGATTCGAGTGGGCGAAGGATGTCCACCATATCCCGTTCGGGCTCATCCGGTTCAAGGACGAGAAGATGTCGACCCGCGAAGGCAACGTCATCTTCCTCGAAGAGGTGCTCGCGAAGTCGGTCGAGATGGTGCGCGAGATCATCCGCGAGAAGAACCCCGAGCTCGAGAACGCCGACGAGATCGCACGGCAGATCGGGATCGGCGCGGTGGTGTTCAACGACCTGCGCAATCGTCGGATCAAGGACGTCACCTTCGACTGGAACGAGCTCCTGAACTTCGACGGCCGCACGGGGCCGTATCTGCAGTACACGCACGCGCGCATCTGCAGTATCCTGCGCAAGCACGGCGAGGCCATCCCCGACGAGGTCGACTTCAAGAAGCTCACCGTGGCCGCCGAGCGCAGCCTCGTGACGCGCATCGCGAACTTCCCGGCGCGGATCCAGACGGCGGCGAACGAATACGAGCCGTCGATGATCAGCGAGTACCTGCTCGATCTCGCCGAGGACTTCAACTCGTACTACGCGAACAACCGGATCCTGCAGGACGAGGATCCGGCACTACGCGACGCGCGCCTGCGCCTCGCGGATTCGGTCAGGATCGTCATCCAGAATGGACTGAAGCTCCTCGGGCTCGAGAGCCCGGAGCGCATGTAGAGGAAGAACGGACCGATGCAAGAGCTCGAGCGATTCATCCGCGACGTCCCCGACTTCCCGAAGCCGGGCATCGTCTTCAAGGACATCACCCCGCTGCTTCAGGATCCCCCGACGTTCCAGAAGGCCGTCGACGAGATGGAGCGCGTCTTCTCGGATGTCGAGTACGATCGCATCGTCGGCATCGAGTCGCGCGGCTTCATCTTCGGCGCTGCGCTCGCCTACAAGCTGGGCAAGAGCTTCATCCCCGTTCGCAAGCCGGGCAAGCTTCCCCACGAGACCGACACGGTTTCGTACGACCTCGAGTACGGAAGCGACTCCGTCGAGATCCACAAGGACGCGATCGACAAGGGCGACAAGGTCCTGGTGATCGACGACCTGATCGCGACGGGCGGGACGGTCGAGGCGACCGCGAAGCTCGTGACGAAGCTCGGCGGCGAGATCGTCGGCTTCGGCTTCCTCGTCGAGCTGAAGTTCCTCGACGGTCGCAAGCGCCTCGACGGCCATCGCATCGAGGCGCTCATCCAGTACTAGCGCCGCGCGCCGGCTCGATCCGTCGCGTGCCTACTCGCCGAGGACGAGCTCGACCTCGCGTCCCTGTTCGATCAGGAACTCGCTCGACGTGCGTCCGCCGACTCCGTCCGACTGGATCAGCTCGTAGACGCCGGGCGGCAGCCGGAGCCGCTCGAAGCTGCCGAAGCCGCCGCGGACGTTGCTGCTGAAGACGGGGACGCCGGCCTCATCGAGGATGTGGACGACGCGAAGGTCGGCCTTGCCGTATCGGGTGTCGAACCGCACCGGCGTTCCCTCCCGCGTCTCGATGACGAGCTCCTGGCCCGCATCGAGAGAGGGGTCGAACGTGATCGCCTGATGCGCGAGCCTGTGCGTCGCGACGACGAGCGCGTGTCGCCCGGAGCCGAGCGGCGGCAGCGTGAAGCGTCCGCCGTCTCTCGTTCCGCGTAGCCCCGAGAGGTGTAGCGGGACATCGGGGTCGAACGAGCCGAGCTCGATCAGGTAGAAGGAGGCGTCGACGCCGCGCCCGTCGGGTCCGAGGATCCGTCCGCGTAGCCGCGTGCCGCGTTCGAGGGCGACGTCGCCGAGGTCGTGGACCTGTCCCGGGGCGAAGCTCAGCCGGAACTGGACGTGCTCGTACTCTTCGCACGTCACGGACACGCCCCACAGACCCGGCCCGAGTGCCTTGCGCTCGTAGGTTCCGTCCGGCTCGACGTCGATACCGGTGACGGCGAGGTTGTTGTTGCCGATGCTGATCTTCGCGTCCGGCAACGGCTGGCCGGTGTCGTCGTCGATCACGCGCATGCGGAGCGTCGCCAGGCTCGCCATCGCCGTCTCGAAGGGGACGACGAGCACGACGTCGCGCTGCCCGCTCTCGAGGAGCTCCGTGGCGAGCACCGCGGTCTTCAGGATCGCCGCCACGTACACGGGCTTGTCGTCATCGAGCTCGAGGTAGCCATCGTACCCGCCCGGTATCGTGAGCTCGGGTCCCCCGGGCCAGTTCTGGTCGTGGTATCGACCCAGGCCGTACGTGTCCGGTCCGTCGCGGTCGGTGGCGGGCAGCCGAGCCGGGGGCCGGGCTTCGGTGGCGATGGCGGTGAGGCGGCCGAACGTCTTCAGGCCCGCGCTCCGGAGCATCGGCGCCACGCGCTCGCCCTCGGGCGTTTCGAACCGGACGCGCACGAGGATCTTCTCCTCGAGCTGGATGTCGTGCGTGATCTCGCGCTGCCAGTCCTCGATCGGCAGCTCTTCGTTGTACCAGCGATACCGCGGAGAGTTGCAGAAGATGCGCCATCGACCGGGGGCGAGCTTCTCGGTCGTGAACATCCCGTCCTCATCGGTCTTCAGGTGGACGGTACTCTCGCGGCCGCGTCGATCGTCATCCTCTTCGAGCGTGAGCATCAGCTGCGCGTCCGCGATCGGAATCGGTGCCTCGTCGGCGTCGTCACTCGGAGCCGTGACCCGGCCGCTCACGATCGCACCCGCGGTCGCGTCGGCTCCTCGCGGTGGGGCCGCGGCGTCGGCTCCGGTTTCGACCTTCACCGGCGGGGTGGCGTTGTCCTCGGCGCTCTCGCGCGTGTCGGCGGTCGGCGCTTCGTTCGATTCGTCGAACGAGGCGACGGTGTCGGCCGACTCGAGCGGCGGCGGGGGAGACTCGCGATCGAGGATGAGGTAACCGGCGACGGCGAGGACGAGCACCAGGATCGCGGCTCCGACCTGCGTGGCGAGCTTGCTCCCCGTGGCCAGCGTCAGCACGCCTCCCGAGGCGCTCGCGGCGCTTCCATCGCGTCCGAGGGCGGCGACGGCGACGAGCGGGGCGTGCCACGCGTCGCGCCGACCGTAAGAGCGATCCAGTCGCGACCGCAGCTGAGCGAGGCCGCGGTGGATGCGCGTGCGCACGGTGGCGGCGGGAACGCCCTCGCTGCTCGCGATCTCGGTCGTCGAGAGGCCCGCGAAGTAGCGCAGGGTGATGGGGGTGCGGTACGGCTCGGCGAGCGCGAGCACCGCCTCGGCCACGTTGCGCTGCAGCTCGACGCGCTCGACGGCGGTCAGGGTGGAGGGCAGCCGTTCGACCCGCGCGACCCGACGCTCCCGGGCTTCGCGACGCTCCGTCGAGCGACGATGCCTCGCGAGCCCGTTCCGCATGACGGTCGCGAACCACGCACCGAGCGCGCGTTCGTGCTCGGGCGGTGTCACGAGGGCGGCGGCAGCCGCTTCCTGGATGGCGTCGTCGACGTGCTCGGCGTCGCGCGTCAGGCCGCGAGCGACCTGCGTGAGCCAGCCTCGGTCCGCGAGTAGCCGGTCGATTTCAAGAGATCGATCCATGGTCGTCTCGTTCCTTTCTTCGGTTCAGCCCCCGTGAAGCAGAGGGGCCACCGAAGACGGAGACGTTTCACGAATCTCTTATTCGACGTGCAGGATGACCGCGTTCGTCATGCTGCCCGCGCGCGAGCCGCCGGTACCGGGATCGCCGATCGCACCCTGGAAGGTGACGACCGTTCCCGCCGGGAGGTTGAGCGGATCGCCCTCGTTCAGCTGGAACAGGATCGTCGGTGCCTTGTCGGGGTTCGGGATCTCGGAGCCGTCGAAGTACTCGCTGGCGCCGACGCTCGCGGTGCGACCGGTGCTGTTCCAGTTCGCGATCGGCGTCGCGCCCTTGAGCTTCAGCATCGAGAAGCACGCGCTGCCCATCTCGCCCGGCATCGCGGTCACGGTGTGGCGATCCGGCATGCCGAGATTGGCGTGGACGACGAACTTGCCGCGTCCGCCGGTGGGCGGCGCGAGGATGTAGGCCGTCAGCAGCTCGCCTTCCGGGACCTCGATCACTCGGTCGCGTCCGCCGGTCGATCCGTTGATGTACAGGACATCCGGGATCGCGCCGTCGCCCGAGTTGACCTTGCCGGCCATGCAGCGGCAATCGGGGCGCACGAGGTGATGGACGAAGAGGCGTCCGTTGCGCCCGTCGTCGAACGTTCCGGCCACCAGCGCGATCTTGCGCGTGATGACCATTGCCGAGCCGAAGCGATCGCCGCCGTTCGCGAGCGGCTGGGTGAGCTTCGATTCCTCGTACCAGCCTTCCTCCGGGTAGAGCGTGTACAGGTAGACGGCGCCCGTGCCGTGCTCGGTGCCGGTGTCGCTGGTCGAGGTGATGAGGATGCGGTCCTCGGACACCGCGACCTTGCCGCCGAAGCCGTCACCGGCATCCGCGTCGGTCGCGACGAAGCGGTGATCGGTCACCCACACTTCGCCCTGGTTCCGGAAGAGGTGTGCGGCGCCGTGTCCGTTCTCGTTTCGCGCCCCGACGAGAAGCATCGAGGAGCGGTAGGCGATCGAAGAGCCGAACGACGCGCCCGCGACCGGGACCTCGGCGAGGATCTTCTCGCGCTCGAGCCACTGACCGTTGGTGCGTCGGTAGATGTAAACGGCACCCGCGTCCTCGGCACCCTCGTCGTCGAGCTGCGCCGAGATCGCGGCGATATCGCCCTCGACGGCGATCTTGCCGCCGAAGCTGTCGCCGGCCTGCAGGCTCACGGGGAGAAGCTTGGTCGTCGGGAGCCACTCGTTCGCGAGGAGCGAGAACACGTAGGCCGCGCCGGCGGACGGGCCGATCTCGTCGTCGAGCGGCGCTCCCACCAGGATGTAGTTGCCTCGGATGGCGACCGCGCGTCCGAACTCGTCGCCGACCTGGCCGCCTTCCGCGGTGAGCTTCGTGTGCAGCGTCCACGTCTCGCCGTCGTGGTGGAAGACGTAGACCGCGCCGCGTCGTTCATCGTCGAGCGGCGCGCCGATGACGATCCACTCGTCTTCGCTCGCGGTCACCCAGCCGAAGCGGTCGTCGCCCGCGTCGTTCGGGGCGCTCAGCGTCTGTTCGAATTCGACGTTCCGACCCGAGCGACGGTAGACGTGCACCGCCCCCGTGTCGGCATCATTGCCGGCGGCAAAGCGCGCGCTGACGAGGAAGCGATCGCTTCCGACGGAGATCTCGACTCCGAAGCCGGTGTTGCCCTGGCCGACCGGCGACTTGATCGAATCGAGAATGCACTGTCCGTGGGAGACGTCGACGAAGAGTCCGAAGAGCAGGGCAGCGAGGAATAGCGGCGGGTAGACCCGGGCCGTCATGGCAGTTACCTCAATGCGTACAGCGGTGTCGTCGGATTGGAGTGGAGTTGTTCGTATCCCGTTGATCTACAGAGATCTTACCGGAATCTCACCTAACCCCGCAAGACCCCCGCGGGGGCCCGGGGAGGCTCGATGGCGAGGGCATCGCATCCGATTGTCGGATAGCGGGATACGACGTCGCGTCGCCGGGACCTTCTCAACCTGGGCGAATCGGGGCCCGGGCGTGGCGGCCTCCGGTTGGGAACGCGTCCTCAGGAGGCGCTCGACTCCGACGCCGGGTCGAAGGCCAGGCGGGCGCGCAGGCCGGCGAGCAGGGCGGCCGGCAGGGAGCCGAACGAGACGACGATCAGCAGCAGGAGCGCCGTGGCGTAGGTGAGGGTCCAGCGGTTCAGCTCGGGCGTGCCGCTGGCCGGCATGTCGAATCGCACCCAGGAGAGGGTGGCCACCGCCCACAGCACCACGAATCCGCCGAAGCCCAGCAAGAGCGAGCGCTGCGCGAAGAGCGAGGGGAGCCGCCGCTTCGCCCGCGGAATCAGCACCACGGCCGCGATCGCACCCAGGACCCAAAGGATGAGCCCGTACAGGAGGATGCCGCTCGCGAAGTTGGAGTAGCCGCCGCGCGCCGTGAAGCTCAGCAGATCGAAGCTCGTGCCTCGGAGGACGACGTAGAGCATCAGCAGGACGCCGCCCGCGGCCGCACCCGTGAGGACGGTGCTGACGCGCTGGAACTGCGGCACGAGGAGCAGCAGCGCGATGGCGAGGAAGCCGCCCATGGCGATCTGCGGGGTGACGACGGTGCGGTACTGTCGGGCGCGGGATTCGAGCACCGCACCCGGCGCGCTCGCGATGCGCTCGGGATCGCCGAGACGGAAGCGCTCGGCGCAGTGGGCCAGGAAGCGCTCCTTCTGGTTCGACGTGCGGGCGATCGCGGCGCCGGCCTGCTCTTCGTCGACGTCCAGGATCGAGAGGATCGGGTCGCCGGCGTTGGCGGCCGGCATCGCGAGTCCGAGGAGGACGGCGAGGGTCGGCGCGATGTCCTGCTGGCGTCCGCGTGCGACGGTGCTTCCGCGCACGCCCGCGCCGGCGAGAAGGACGGTGGGCTGCGGCCGGGTGAAGCGCGCGGCCTGTCCCTCGGCCGGAAGGTGCGACTCGAAGAACGAGAGCACCACCGTCTCGCGATCGAGGTCGACCGCGTCGACGACGGCCTGGATCCAGCCGTTCACGGCGGTGGCGCTGTCGCGTCGGGCCTTTCGATAGAAGCGAGAGTTCGACCGGACCTCGACCGAGGGGGCCTTCAGCCGGACCAGGTCGAGCGCGGACCCTTGTGCGGTCCGCGAAGCGAACGAGCTCGCGACCTCGCCGGGCTCGGCGGCGTTCCACTGGGCGACCGGGCCGAGGACTTCCCAGCCGTCGCGGGTCTCGCCGGCCTTGGGGGCCTCGGCGGAATCGCCCTCGGCGCTGCAGAAGTAGCGCACCGGGCGCCCGATGCGCGCGGCGGCGGCCGGCAGGCTGTCGATTCGCTCGAGAAGGTCGGGGACGGGGCGCGAAAAGCCGGCGACCACGCCGTGGATCTCGCGGTTCGCTCCGGTCAGCATCGAGACCGTGCCGGGGAGCACGTCGACGGGGAGGGCGGCGGAAAGGGTGGCGTGCGCGCCGTGATCCACGAAGTCGCGAAGCACATCGAGCTCGACCGCGGTCGTGGCGTCGAGCTTGAAGTCCTCGATCAGCACCAGGACGACCCGCTCGGAAAGCGGCGGATCGGCTTCGTCGGTGCGGGGCATCTCGGCCTTCTCGTAGGGAGAGTCGGGCAGCATGAGACGTCGCGAGAGGTCATTCTCGAGCCGCAGCGCCACGAGTCCGCCGAGAAGGAGGAGCACGGGGAGTAGAAAGAGGTCTACGACACGTTCTTTCTGGTTCATCGGAGGCCGCCCTGCCAAGTTCGCGTCGGTTCAATCGAATCGACGATCTGACTAAATTTCCCGACGCATCTTACCGAATAGACCGATAGCGGGCCAGGTGCGGTCTTTTGTCGCCCTGCGCGATTTTCGAAACCGCTGGCATTCTATTCGTTCTGGGATATGCTCTTACGGTTCGCAAGGAGAATCGAACCAGTCCTAAAGGAGATCGCAGGCACGTCTTTCGCGTAACCACTCGAGGTTCACCAGCGTCGCGAAGGGGCGGTGAATCGAGGCGAGAGACGCCTACTCAAAAACACTAGCGACACGGTCCGTGTCTACACGGGCCGAGCACCGATTCAAGTGATACCCACGGGGTGAAATCTGACGATTTCACCCCGTTTTTTTTGCTTCGAGGCCAGCCAGGAGGACGGATGCTGCCACGGCATTGAACGACATCGTGACCCCCGCACGACGATAAAGGAGAAAGTCCCATGAGAAGAGAACGCCCCCGCCCCTCCGGCACGATTCGGAAGGCTCGAACGCCTTACCGCGCGATTCCGCTGGTGCTTCTCATGTTTTCTTTCCTGGTCCACCCCGCCCCCGTTTCCGCGCAGACGACGTGGATTTTCAGCCAGACCGACGCCGATGGTGGCGCGGCCACCTCGAAGGTGGGTGACTACACGGTCATCAATGGCGATATCGAGGCGGATCCGATCGAGCCGGGCGTGAAGCTCGACGAGATCGTGGCCAAGGAAGTCGGGCTCGTCGAGAACCCGAACGACGGTGGCATCGCCATCGACCGCTTCCGCAACCGCATCTGGGCGACCAATGGCGACATGGACAATCTTCGGTTCGTGTCGATGCCCTTCGGCCCCACCGCCGATCCGACGGATATCCAGATCGTCGAGATGGCGGACATCGCCGGAAGCAACCCGTTCGCGCCGAGCGCCGCGAACCTCGATTCCATCACGATCATGAACGGCCACAACGGCCGGCCGAAGTACCTCTGGGTCACTTCGTTCAACAAATACTCCTACATCGACCTGCGCGGCGACCAGTGGTCGTGGGCGTCCGAGTCGTGGTTCATCCCGAACGGCGGGTTCCCCGTCAACGACATCGCGTTCGGTGTGTGCACGCTCGAGGTCGAGCCGGACAACTGGGTGAAGTATCCCGCGATCTACGGGCTCGAGGAAACCGCGCTCATCACGGCGTGGGATCCGTTCCACCCGGATCGTCCGCCCCTGTTCACGACCGGTTGCGGCCTGCGTCGCCCGTCGGGCATCGCGGTCGACACCTCGAACCCCGTGAGCGTGCTGTGGGACGGACGCGGACGACGCCACCTGTCGGGGCGCCTCCTCTGCTTCGGCGAGCTGAACGGCGTGAGCCTCATCCGTGACGTCGACGAGCGTCACCTCTACGAGGTCGAGGTCTCCCGCGACGATGCGTTCCTCGGCATGGTGTACTCGGCCGAGACCGTGAACCTGATGCCGTTCCTCGGCAAGGAGTCGACCGGTGCGAGCGTTCGTGTCGCCCAGTCGAACCAGACGCCGGGTCAGCCGATCGTGCCGCTGCGCGACGGCGAGCGTCAGATGTTCCGCATCGAGACCATCGGCGCGGAGAACTTCGCCGGCATGCGCGCGTTCTTCCTCGCGCAGATGAACACCGTCGGCTTCCTCACGAGCAAGAACGGTGACGGACCGCTCATCATCGACGCCGATGCGGCCACGCTGCGCCGACGCGGACAGCTCGATCCGAAGTCGCGATCGTACGTCGTGGCGTTCGACCCGGAGGAGCTGCCTTCCGGACCGCTCGCGGTCGACTCCGAGAACTTCTTCTACGGGCAGTGGGTCTTCCTGCCGCCGAAGGTCGAGCACGGGATCGGCAAGATGCCGCTCGACGACTTCTACGTCTCGGACCTCGTCCGCATCGCCATCTCGAACGGACAGTAAGAAAGCAACGGAGTCAGTCGCTCGGAAGCGGTCTCGCTGGGAATACGAGATCGCTTCCGGATCCTCCGCCACGACTCGCGAATCGCCGAGTCGCCGACCCGCACGGGTGGAGTCCTCTCCCCCCGCGCGGGTTTTTTCGTGCCCTCACCGAGGCGACATCCTGTCACGACATTCCGTCCGGAGGCTCGGTGTGTGCCTCTTTGGCGGTGTTCCCCGGTTGCCGTAAGTGCATTCATGGTATTGGATTGTGCCGCATGCCGGAATCGGTATGGTCCTTGCTCCCTGTGAATTGTCGAAGCCGGACGCCGTACTGCGGTGCCGGGATCCACGGAAACACGAAAACGACTTACGGGGCGCACTCGGCGCCGGGAGGTTCACGATGACCGGTTCGAATCGATGGCAGTGGGAACCGTGGCGGGAGCTCGATCGGGTCTTCCGTCACCTCGAGGACGCGTTCGAAGGCTTCGTCCCGCCGGAGGGTGCGGGGGAGACGCCTCGCGTCAACGTCTGGAAGAACGACGGCGGCGTGATCGTTCGCGCCGAGGTGCCGGGGATCTCTAAGGAGGACCTCGACATCACCGTGCTCAAGAACACGCTGACCCTTCGCGGAAAGCGTCCCGAGGCTCAGGGCGATGCGAAGGAAGGAACCACGTTCCATCGCCGCGAGCGGGGCAAGCGCGGATTCGTACGATCGATCGCGCTCCCGTATCCGATCGACTCGGCCGGCGTGATCGCCAAGTACGAGAACGGCGTGCTCGAAGTGACGTTGCCGCGCGCCGAAGCCGAGAAACCGCGCACCGTCGTGGTGAGTTGAGCCATGACCTACACCGACACGAACCCATTCAGCAAGGTGTTCTCGAACTGTATCGAAATCTCGAAGATTCTGGAGGAAGCCATGTCGCAGCAGACCGCAACGGATCCGCGTACGAAGCGCCGCTACGCGAGCCCGAGGACGGACGTGTTCGAGACCGCCGACGGACTGACGGTCATGATCGAGATGCCTGGCGTCTCGCGTGAGGGGGTCGATCTCACGGTCGAGAAGGGCACGCTCACCGTCACGGGCAAGGGCATCACGCCGGCGCCCGACGGCTACGACGCCGTCACCGTCGAGTTCGGCACGAGGGACTACAAGCGCTCGTATGCCGTGTCCGACGAGTTCGATCTCGACAAGATCGACGCGACGATGAAGGACGGCGTGTTGACGCTCTTCGTCGCGCGATCGGAATCCGCCAAGCCGCGGAAGGTCGAGATTCGCTGAGCGATTTCCCCGCGCATTCGCCGATCCGTCGAGGCGCCCCGGTCCCGGGCCGGTCCGTGGCCCGGTGCGCCCGACGATCGCGGTTGCGCGGCAACCGCCGGAAGACTACGATCCCCGTGTCATCGGCGAGAAGTGACGCGGTCGAACGGGACCGCGTTCGGAAGGGAACCATCGGAGACGAGTCGAGATGCCATTCATGTTTCGGAGTGTCGGTGGAGCGCTGTCCGGGGCCTGGGCGATGATCCTCACCCAGGGGATCTGCCTCGTGCTCTTCGGCGTGCTGATCCTCCTCGTCCCCGAGCTGCTCATCTACCTGGTCGGGTCGTTCTTCCTGCTCGGCGGGCTCTTCCTGATCGGGCTGTCGCTGCAGATCCGGCGGCAGGCCAAGGGAGCCTCGCGCGTATTCCGCGAGTTCCGCGCCGAGACCTTCACCGACGACCGCTCCCGCCTCTTCGGCGACGACCCCTTCTAGGCATCCCCGCCTGACGGATCCGATCTTCGGCCCTCGGCCCGGCTGGCTCTGCGCCCGCCTAGCTCTGATACTGGGCGAGCTTCCGCTGAATCGTCCGCACCGCGATGCCGAGGGACTGCGCCGCCCGCGTCTTGTTCCCGCCGCTTTGCTCGAGTGCGTACTCGATCGCTTCCTTCTCGATATCCGCGAGGGTCTTTCCCGCGAACGGCGATGCGCCGGAGGGCGTCGCGGGTGAGCCGGGGCTCGCGGCCTTCGTCTCGGCGAGCTCTTCTTCCGACACGCCGCGCAGCAGGTGCGCCGGCAGGTCGTCGAGGCCGAGCGTGTCCCCCTGCGAGAGCACGACGATCGACTCGAGCGTGTTGCGAAGCTCGCGCACGTTGCCCGGCCAGGGGTAGTGCTCGAGCGCGTCGACCGCTTCGTCCTTGATCTCGGTGATGTGCCGATCGTGCTCGGCGGCGAGCGTCTTCAGGAAGTGGGCGACGAGCACCGGGATGTCTCCCGCGCGTTCGCTGAGCGACGGTAGCTCGATCGTGACCACCGAGAGGCGGTAGAAGAGGTCTTCCCGGAACTGGCTCGGGTCGCGCAGATCTCGATTGGTCGCGGCGAGGATGCGCACGTCCACCGGGATCTCGCTCGTCGATCCCACCCGCGTGATCACGCGCTGCTCGAGCGCGCGCAGAAGCTTCGCCTGGAGCGGCAGGGCGAGCTCGCCGATCTCGTCGATGAAGAGCGTGCCGCCGCTCGCCGCCTCGAAGTATCCCTTCTTGGTCGACGTGGCCCCCGTGAAGGCTCCCTTCTCGTGTCCGAAGAGCTCGGACTCGATCAGCGAATCGGGAAGGGCGGCGCAGTTCACGGCCACGAAGGGCTTCTGCTTGCGCGAGCTGTTGCGATGGATGGCGCGCGCGACCAGTTCCTTACCCGTCCCGGTCTCGCCGGTGATGAGAATCGTGCTGCTCGTGGGCGCCGCGAGCTTGATGCGATCGAAGACCGCGCGCATGGCCGGGCTGTTGCCGATGATCTCGCCGAAGCCATAGCGCGTGTCGAGCTCTCCGCGGAGGCGCTCGATCTCATCGCGAAGGCGTCCACTCTCGGTGACGCGTCCGATGGCCTCGACGAGCTGCGCGGGGTCGACCGGCTTCTCGAGGAACTGATCGGCTCCGGCCTTCATCGCATCGACGGCGCTCTGGACGTCGCCGTGCGCCGTCATCATGATGCACGGTAGCTGGGGCTTTGCTCCGCGCAGGGTGCGCACGAGCTCGATGCCGTCCATCCCCGGGAGCCGGTAGTCCGAGAGCGCGACGTCGTACTCGCGGGACTCGGCGGCCGGCAGCGCTTCTTCCGCGGACTCGTAGCCGTGGACCTCGAAGCCCTTGTCGCCCAGGTAGCGCATCACGTTCGTGCGGAGGCTCTCGTCGTCCTCCACCAGGAGCACGCGCAGCGCGTCACTCATCGATGGGTCTCCTCGCTGGGAACCGGTTCGGATGCCGAACCGGCGGGGTCTTTCTCGGTTGATTCGTTCTCATCGGGTCCGCAGGGCAGCACGAGGCGAAACACGGACCCGGGCAGATCCTCGCCGCGGGGCCGGTAGCGCACGTCGCCGCGAGCCTCGCGGGCGAGCCGTCGCGAGAGCGCGAGCCCCAACCCCACGCCCTTCGACTTCGTCGTGAAGAACGGAGAGAATAGCCTCGCCTGCGCGTCTTCGGGAACGCCGCTTCCTTCGTCCTCGACGTCGACCGCGGCGTGGCGTCCGTCGGAGCGGATCCAGAGCCGCACGACCCCGCCGTCGGGCGAGGCCTGCACGGCGTTCAGGACGAGGTTGATCAGGATCTGCCGCAGGTGCACCTCGGGAATGCGGACGGACGCGGAACCGTCTTCGATGTCGGTCTCGATACGAACGCCGCGCGAGCGCGCCTCAACGCTCAGGAACCGACGGACGAACTCGGCGGCCTGGGCGAGGTCGCAGTCGCGCGCCGGCTGCGCCTCCGGGCGAGCGTACTGCAGGAACGCGTTCGTGATCTCCTCGAGCCGCTTCACGTCGCCGAGGATTCCTTCGAGGATCGAGTCGAGCTCGGTGCGGTCGGCCGAATCGGGAAGCCGTTCGAGTCGCTCACGGGCGGACGCCACCGCGAACTGCACGGAGCTCACCGGGTGACGGATCTCGTGGGCGAGCCCGCCCGCCATGACCGCGAGATCCTTCAGGCGTTCGCCTTCGTCGAGCCGGCGCTGCATGTTCGCCTGGAGGCGGAGCGATCGGAGCCGCTGCAGGAGGAAGATGACGAGGAGCGTCGCAAAGGCGAGGAGCAGGGCGACGGGCAGGGCCCATCGCTCGAACGGAACGTCGACGGCGGCGTCAGCGACCATCGGGTCGACCGAACAGCTCCTGCAGCGCGATCGAGAGGTGCACCTTGAGCTGCGGCTGATCGAACGGCACGATCATCTCGACCCCGGCCTGCATGAGGTTGACCTTGCGATGGGTCTGCTCTTCCTTGCGGGTGAGGGCGATGATGTGCGCGAACCGCTTCTGCGCGGCGAGTCGCTCGAGACGCCGCAGCGCCTCCTTCTGCATCTCGCGCGCGTCGATCAGGAGAAGCTCCTCGGAGGGATCGGCGGCCTGCTGCTCGGGAAGCTGCTCGTCGAACGAGCAGGAGAGACCGAGATCGCCCAGGATCCGGCGGAGGATTTCCTCGCCGTCCGGCGCGCGTCGTTTCCTGACGATGATGCGAACTCGCATGTCTCGGTCCTCGGTGTGGAGTCTCGGCCCCGCATCGTGCGGGACGTGCGCCACGTCTTCCATCGAGCAAATAGCGTGCGAACCTCGAGGGTTTGCCGCTCGGCGTCACAAGTTCTTTCCGAGCGGGCGGTTTCGCCATCGCCGGGGTGAACGGGGGTCTCGAGCCGAGTCGATTTGACGCGACACGATGACGCCGCTGTCCGGATTGTAGCGTGGCGCGCGTCACCCGCCTAGATGCGCCGGTCGTACCTGCGTTCCCGTGCGCCGGAATGACCCGTCAGATTGTCGGCTGTCGCGGTGCCGTTTCGAGGGGCTCGATGGGGCCGTCTGTAAGGCTCTTGTTGTCAGTAGTTTGTGTCGAGGGGTCTCCGGCACGTCACTTGTAATAGGACTACCAGCCAGAAAGAGACGGCAGAAAAGGAGACCCAACAATGGCGAAAGCAGTCGGAATCGATCTCGGCACCACGAACTCGTGCGTGTCGGTCATGGAAGGTGGTGAAGCGAAGGTGATCGTGAACGCCGAGGGCGCGCGTACGACTCCTTCGGTGGTCGCGTACACGCCGGAAGGCGAGCGCCTCGTCGGGCAGATCGCGCGGCGACAGGCGGTCCTCCATCCGCAGGCGACGATCTCGTCGGCGAAGCGCTTCATCGGGCACAAGCTCGACGAGGTTTCGGAAGAGAGCAAGAACGTCGCGTACGTTCTCGAGGAAGGTCCCGCGGGCGCCGTTCGATTCAAGGTCGACGGCAGCTCGATCGCGCCGGAAGAAGTCGGCGCGCAGGTCCTTCGCAAGCTCGTCGAAGACGCGTCGAAGTATCTCGGCGAGAAGGTGACCGAGGCGGTCATCACGGTGCCTGCGTACTTCAACGACGCGCAGCGCCAGGCGACCAAGGACGCGGGCGAGATCGCGGGCCTCAAGGTCGAACGCATCATCAACGAGCCGACCGCGGCGGCGCTCGCCTACGGGATGGACAAGGGCAGCAACGAGAAGATCGCGGTCTTCGACCTCGGCGGCGGCACCTTCGACGTGTCGATCCTCGATGTCGGCGACGGCGTGTTCGAGGTCATCTCGACGCACGGCGACGGTCACCTCGGTGGTGACGACTGGGATCAGAAGATCATCGACTTCCTCGTCAGCCAGTTCAAGAACGCCGAGGGGATCGACCTCTCGGGCGACGCGATGGCGATGCAGCGGCTGAAGGAAGCCGCGGAGAAAGCGAAGATCGAACTGAGCCAGGGGCAGCAGACGACGGT
>CAZQZX010000014.1:0-50216 GCA_964597885.1 uncultured Planctomycetota bacterium | reverse complement strand
TCGAGAAGTCCGCCAAGGACGGCGCCGTGGCAATCGCCGCGAGCAGCGACGACGATATCTTCGGATCGCCGGGGATCGTCCGCTCGGACGAGGGCGATCGCTTCCGGCCCGACGAGCTGTTCGGATTCCAGCGTCAGGGGACGCGCCGACGCGCGGGGGACGTCACCACGGCCGCCTGGTTCCCGGAGCTGTTCTGGGACGGCCGGGCCGCATCACGGTTCACGGACCCGGAGTCCGGCGAGGAGTGCATCGCGGCGGGGGGCGCCCTCGAAAGCCAATCCGTCGAGCCGCCGCGAAGCGCGGTCGAGATGGCGCACGATGCGCGCACGTGGCCGCAGATCACCGACAAGCTCGCGCGGGTGCGTCCGCTCGCGCTCGCCACGGATTGGCCCGACGACGTGGCCGCGGCGCTCGCGCACGGCGAGGGCTACCCCACGCTCTTCGCCCGCGCTTTCGACGGCGACGCGACGATCGGTGCCAAGCAGGTCGCGCTCGCCCTCGCCGCTTACGAGCGCACGCTCGTTCCCGATCAGACGCCGTGGGACGCGTTCGCCGCCGGCGACTCGAGCGCCCTCACTGACGATCAGCAAAGCGGCCTCTTCCTCTTCAACACGCAAGGGGCCTGCGCGACGTGTCATCCTCCGCCGCTCTTCAGCGACCTCACCTATCACAACATCGGTCTGCGACCGGTCGCCGACGACCCGGGGCGCATGGCGGTCACGTCGCTCCCCTCGGATGCCGGCCGCTTCAAGACGCCGTCACTGCGCAATGCCGGGCTGCGGGGCTCGTTCATGCACAACGGGGTCCTCACCGACCTCGTCTCGGTGGTGGATTTCTACAACCAGGGCGGGCTCTTCCGTGAGAACCTCGACCCTCGGATCCTTCCGCGCGGGCTCGAGCCGGACGAAGTCGCGAAGATCGCGGACTTCCTCGAGAACGCTCTGACGGATCCGCGCGCCGAGGCGGAGCTTCCGCCCTTCGATCGACCGACGCTCCGCAGCGAACGCGAGCGGAACCCCGAACCGTTCGGAGCCGGCACGCCGGGAAGCCAGGGACAGGTCCCCCGCTTCCTTCTCACCGCGTCGGCCACGGCCGGCAACGCCGACTTCAAGATCGGAGTCTTCAACGCGCTCGGCGGCGCACGGGCCGTGCTCGCGATCTCGCGGGAGCCTGCTTCGCCCGGCGAGATCCGACGGGGCGTTCCCGTCTACGTCGCCCTCGATCCGCCCCCGGCCCGATTCCGGGTCCCGCTCTCCGGAAGCGGCGCGGGCCAGGGCTACGGCACGGCGCAGCGGGCGATCCCCGACCGCCCGGCGCTCCTCGGGCAGAGCTTCCACGCCCAGTGGTTCGTGAAGGATCCGGCAGCAAGCCAAGGTCTTGCCGCCTCAGGCGGCGCGCGATGGACGATCGAATGAGCCGCCATGAACCGCTCGACGACTTCGTGGCGTTCGTAAGGATGGCGGAGACGCTCCGCCTCGACAACGGTTCCATGGAGGGAACATGCTGCGAAACGGCCGACAACCACGGATCCTCAACCGGAAATCGCTCCGCATCCTCGCCCCCGGCGCCGTCGCGCTCGGCCTGATCGGGGTCGTGGCCCTTCTCGCCTTCGCTCCGGGCCTCTCGTCCGACGCCCGCGCCTCGGGAACGCCCCAGGTCACCTACACCGGGAATGCCGTCTCGGAGTACTACTTCGACCCGACCGGCTTCTTTTGCGCGTTCGGGGTCACGGCAACGGCGATGGGGATCGGCACCGAGGACTACTACCTCGAGGTCGGCATCCTCCTCGAGCTCGACAGCGCCGATCCCGACGACGTCGCCGCGCTGACGCCTTCGTTCCAGCCACTCGTCATCGGCGGCGTTCCGGTCGTGCTCGAGCCGGCGCCGTGCTCGCGAAGCGGCGGCACGACCAAGTGCAAGGTGGCCGACGCGATTCCCCCGGAACCGACGCATCGCTGGATCCAGTTCCGATCCACGACGCGGCTCCCGGCGACCGCGGGAAGCTCCTCCTTCGACTTCGTCATCGAAGCGTTCTGGCGTAACGAGACGACGAAGACCGTCCGCACGACGCGCTCGGCCGTCTGGGTGAGCGACGACCGCGACGATGTCCACGGGTACCTCGTCGGCGACTACTTCGAGGAAGGTCCGTTCCCGTACATGATTCCCGAATGCATGGGCAAGGACGGCACCGACGTTCACGTGCTTTACGCGAACGGCTCCGTCGGCCCCTTCATCGAGGTTCAGGCAGGCTTCCCGCTCGACGTGTCGATCCTGAAGCCCGCGGCGGGAGGAAACGGCAAGTACGTCGCGCACCTCAACGCCGGCGTCCCCGATCCGTTCACCGTCACGAACTTCGGCTTCGGCCTCGGCAACGTCTGCTTTCCGTTCCTGCTTCCGCCGAACGGCTCCGCCGCCCCCGTGAGCATCTGGAACAACATCGGCAAGACATCCCGCGTCGGCTCGTCGAACTACTTCGGAGTGCCGGCCGACACACCGGATCGCGCCCCCGCGTTTCTGCTGAAGGCCCCCGGCGGTGACGTCGCGAACCTGCCCTCGGGAAGCCAGTGGACGCTCCAGGCCATCACGGTCAACCCCGCGAGCTCGAGCGTTCGGGGTGCCAGCGTCACCAACGTGCTCGAGATCGAAATCCAGTAGCTGCCGGCTCGCTTTCGCAACGGAGGTCCACGACATGCTGCCAGTCCGCGCCGCCGTATCGTCCGTCCTGTTCCTGCTGACGGGGCTCACTGCCCTCGATGCGATCGCCCAGCCCACGTTCACCGACGTCACCACCGAGGCGCGCGTCGACTGGCTGCACTGGGACGGCGTCGTTCCGCCCGAGCTTCGCCCCGGGGACCGCGACGTCTGGATGATGTCGGGGGCAGCCGCGGCCGGAGACTTCGACGGGGACGGCTGGACCGACCTGTTCGCCACTCGGATCGAGGCGCCAAACCTGCTCTTCCGCAATCGCGGCGACGGAACGTTCCAGCAGACCGGGCACGCGGCCGGCGTCGATCTGGTCACGGCGTCGACGGGCTGCGCCGTCGGCGATGTCGATGGAGACGGCGACCTCGACATCTATGTGATGACCGGCGCGCCCGACACGCGGAACTACCTGTTCCTGAACGACGGGAGCGGACGCTTCACCGAGGACGCGATCGCGCGCGGTGTCTCGCTCGAGACGCCCGGACAGCCGCACCGCTGCACCAGCGCGGCGTTCGGCGACTACGACCTCGACGGCGACCTCGACCTGGTCACCGCGGCATGGCAGCTGTTCACGAACAAGAACCTGCTCCTTCGCAACGACGGAACCGGACACTTCGAGGACGTCACCGAAGACGTCGGCATCGACACGACGACCAGCCTCGGCTTCAGCCCGCGGCTCGCCGACGTCACCAACGACGGCTGGCCCGACTACCTGCTCGTCGGCGACTACGGCACGAGCTGCCTGTATCGCAACCTCGGCGACGGCACGTTCCGCAACCTTCGACCGCTCGCCCAGACCGGCACCGAAGAGAACGGGATGGGATCCGCGCTCGGCGACATCGACAACGACGGCGACCTCGACTGGTTCGTCACGTCGATCTTCGATCAGGGAAGCCCCGTCCACCCGACACAGGCGCTGTGGGGACACACCGGCAATCGCCTGTACCGCAACAACGGTCACGGTCTGTTTCACGACGACACCGATACGTGCGGCGTGCGCAACGGTGACTGGGGGTGGGGCGCGTCGTTCTTCGACTTCGACAACGACGGCGATCTCGACCTCGGCATGACCAACGGGATGGACTTCCCGTGGGTGCTCTACGAGACGGCCTTCCACACCGACCGCATGCGCATGTGGCGCAACGACGGGAGCGGCATCATGACCGAGATCGGTCTCGAATGCGGCCTCGACGACGCCCGTACCGGCAAGGGATTCCTGACGCTCGACTACGATCGCGACGGCGACATGGACGTCTTCGTGACGAACAACGCCGAGCGCCCCGTCCTGTACCGAAACGACGGCGGCAACGCCCTCGACTGGCTGCAGGTCACGCTTCGCGGAACGACGAGCAATCGCACCGGCATCGGCGCTCGCGTCTACGTCCAGGTGCAAGAGGGCGGCCCAACCCAGATGCGCGAGATCTCGGCGGGCACGAACTTCATGTCGCAGGACGAAGCCGTCGCCCATTTCGGGCTCGGCGCGAAGGGCATCGCGAGCGTGCACCGCGTGCGCGTCGTCTGGCCCGCGAGCGGCGCCGAGTCGATCCTCGAAGACGTCGCTCCCAACCAGCGGATCGAGATCGTCGAGTGACCCAGGTCCGCCGGCGCGCGATCATTCGACGATCAGGATCACCGCGTTCGTCGCGCTCGCGTTCTTCGGGCTCGTCGAGCCGGGGTCGATGATCGCCCCCTGGAACGTCGCCTCGGTTCCCGGCGGCAGGTTCACGGCGTCACCCGCGTCGAGCTGCAGGAACACCTCGGGCGCCGGTCCGGGATCGGCGATCGACGAGCCGTCGAAGTAGCGGCTCGCGCCCACCTGCGCCACGCGCCCGACGCCGTTCCAGACCGCGTCCGGCGCCGCCCCCGCGGGAAGCAGCATCGAGAAGCAGACCGTGCCGATCGAAGACGGCAGCGCCGTGACGTCCGCGAGCACCGGGCTCCCGAAATTCGCATGGACGACGAACTTCCCGTTGCCGCCCGCCGGCACGCCGAGCATCGTGCACCAGATGAGCGCGCCGCCGCCGGCATGGACCGTGCGCGCGGGCCCTCCCGCATCGCCGTTCACGAACAGCCGATCGACGGGATCACCCGATGCGTCGTCGACGGTGCCGGCGCCGCACGCGGGGACCAGATCGATCAGCCACATCGCCCCGCGATTATTCCCGCCGATGCCATCGTCGCCGATCGCTCCCACCGCGAGATCCGCGATGCCGTCGCCACCGAGATCCCCCGGCGACGAGACGGTGAAGCCGAAGCTGTCGCCGGTGCCGAGCGGTCCTTCAAAGCCGGCGCCGCCCTCCACGATCTTGTGCTCGACGCCGACCGTCTCGTCGGGCTCGAGCCGGAGCGTCCAGACCGCGCCCGCCACGCCGTGGTTCGGCGCGCCGGCCGCGATATCCGCGACTCCGTCGCGATCCACGTCTCCGAGAACGGCGACATCTCCTCCGAAACGATCGCCGTCGGCGAGGGCGCCGTTGAAGCCCCCCACGGTGTCGCTGATCTTGTGGTGCGCCTGCACGGTCCCGTCGGCGTTCAGGTAGAGAATCCACACCGCGCCGCGATCGAGCCCTCCGTCGTCGTCTCCGGGTGCGCCGAGGACGAGATCGGGGATCCCGTCGCCGCTGCGATCGCCGTCGGCCGCCACCGCCCATCCGAAGGAGTCGCCGTCCGAAAGCGACCCGCCGAACCCTCCGGCCGTCGAGCTGATCTTGTTCACGGCCTTCACGGTGCCGTCCGCGTTGAGGCGGATGATGCGCACCGCGCCTCGGTCGGGGCCGCCGTCGTCGTCCAGCCCGGAGCCCACCGCGATGTCAGGGATCTCGTCGCCGTCGAAGTCTCCGAGCGCCGCGATCGCCTCGCCGAACTGGTCGAAGTCGACGAGCCCGCCTCCGAGACCTCCCTGCGTATCGCTGACCTTCTGGTGGGATTTCACGGTACCGTCCGGGTTCAGGAACAGCACCCAGAACGATCCGCGATTCATGCCGCCGTCGTCATCCCGGCAGGCGCCGACCGCGATGTCGACGACGCCGTCGCCGTCGAGATCGCCGAGCGGTCCGATCGACCGGCCGAAGAGATCTTCGTCGTCGAGCACTCCCGCAAAGCCTCCGGCGATCGAGCTGATCTTCTGATGCGCGCGCACCGCCCCCTCGGCATCGAGGAAGAGGATCCACACCGCGCCGCGGCGGAAACCGCCGTCGTTGTCGAAGCAGGCCCCGACGGCGACGTCTCCGATCCCGTCGCCGTCGAGGTCCCCGATCGGAGCGAGCGACGCCCCGAACAGACCGTCATCCGGCAGCGTCCCGAGAAACCCTCCCGACCCGTCGGCGATCTTCGTCCTCTGCGCGACCGTGCCGTCGCCGGGGATCGAGCCCGCGCGCAGCGTCAGCACCGGCACGAGGCCGGCAAGCACCATCGCCAGGGCGATCCCGAGCGTCAGGCGGCGCGTCGTACGTGCGTGGGCGATCATGATCGTGTCTCCTTGTGCGAGTTCGGGGATTCGAGAATCGTCGGCCTCAGGGGATGCGGACCTTCACCACGTTGCTGCGTCGGCAGCTCGACTTGACGATCGCCTGCAGCAGAACCGTGCGACCCGCAAAGGACGGCGGCACCGTCCCGGTGAGGGTGGCCGTGCCGGCGCCATCCGCGGTCACCTTGCGAACGAGGCGCGGCTCGGCGAGCAGCCCGTCGAGATCCGGGCAACCGGGGACGGGCGTCGGCTCGGCGCGGCGCCCACGGAAGAACAGCACGCGCTCCCCGGCCGCCGCTCCCTTCGCCTCGATCGTGCTGACGCTGCCGACCGTTCCGGGCTCGAGCGACGACAGCCGCAGCTCGGGGACGGGCACGAACAGCATGTGGCTCGGTCCGTCCGGGGCGTCCTCGTCGAGACCGATGAAGACATCCAGGAACTCTCCCGAGACGCCGTCGTAGCGCAACACGCGGTCGTTGCCGAACGAGGTCACGTAGAAGTTGCCGTCGATCCCGAACGCCATGGCGTGCGCTCGAGCCAGCCCGCCGCTCCCGGCGGTCACGAAGACGTCGAGGAACTCGCCGGTCTCCCCGTCGTAGCGCCGCACCTCGTCGGTCTCGAACGACGAGACGTAGGCCAGCCCGTCCCAGCCGAACACGATCACGTGCGGGTCTTCGAGCGCCCCGGGTGCCACCGGTATGAAGACGCGGACGAAGTCACCGGTCGCGCCGTCGAACTCGAGAATCCCCGCGGTTCGGCTCGCGATGTAGAGGTTCCCGTTCGGCCCGAACTCCATGAGCTCGCCCTGATCGAGGCCGCCGCTTCCCGTCGGAATGAACTCGCTCACGAAGGCCCCGGTCTGCCCGTCGAAGCGCAGCACGTTGTCGTTGTCGTAGCTGCACACGTAGAGATCGCCGTCCGGGCCGTGGAGGGCGTCGGCGGCCGCGCTCAGTCCCTCGACCCCGGCACCGATGAAGTCATCGACGAAGGCACCGGTCGCCGGATCGAAGCGCGAGACCTTGTCGCCCGAGAAGGAGGACACGTACAGGAGGCCGTCGGGGCCGAGCCTCACGCTGTGAGCCCGCGAAAGCTGCGCGAGCCCCGGCGGATCGAGGCGCTCGATCAGCTCACCGGTAATCGCGTCGTAGCGATGGACGGAATTCCCGTGCCAGGACGTGATCAGCACGGATTCCGCGCCGGCGGCCGGCTCCTGGGCGAGGAGGATGCCGCTGATCAGCGCGGCGAGGAGGGACAATCCGTGGGTAGCGGAAAAAGACGCCGGGCGCGACGCTGTGCGCGACGGCGCGTTCTGGCGGGGCATTTGACCTCCAGTCCCGGTCCGCTCACCAAGACCACCCCATTATGCCAGCCGGCCCCCTGCGCCGGGAAGTCCCGGCCTCGTGAATCCGGGAAAACCTATCCTCGGTTCGGGCGTGGCGGCCTGTTGCCGCGCCTCGTCAAGTGGACCATTCCCTCCGGCCGGATCGTGAGGTAGCCTGAGCCGAATGCCGCGACATGGTACGACCATCTGCGCGCTGTGCGAACGGGACCAAACGCTCACGTTCCATCACCTGATCCCGCGCACCCTGCACCGGAACAAGTGGTTTCGTAAGAACTTCGACCGCGAGACGATGAACCGAGGAATCGACGTGTGCCGCGACTGCCATCGCGCCATCCATCACTTCGTACCCGACGAGAAGGATCTCGGACGGAATTACAACACACAGGAAGCGCTCCTCGATCACGACGAGATCGGCAACTTCGTCGGCTGGATCCGAGGCCGCGACACGGGCGTAGTGTCGATGCCGCCGCGTCGGCGGCGGAAACGGGGGCGCCGCTGATGAAGCTGATCGCGTTCCCGGCCCTGTTCGTTCTGCTTCTCGTCTGCGGCGTGGCGAGTGCCGCCGAGGTCCCGGATCCGCCGGAGCTCAAGATCCGGCCCCAGGCCGACCAGGGCCCGACCATCGTCGACACGGTGATCTTCGTGCTCGATGTCGACGGGATCGACACCCCATCGCAGAGCTTCAGCGCGAACGTCTACCTCTCTTTCGAGTGGGACGACCCCCGTCTGGCCCACGGCCGCGACGGCATCATCACGTACCGGCTCGACGAGGTCTGGCATCCTCAGATCCAGCTCGTGAACCAGCAGAAGCTCTTCTCGACGTTCCAGCCGCTCGTGCAGGTCAACGGAGAGGGACGCGTCAAGATGCCGATGCGCTACTGGGGTTCCTTCGCGCAGCCGCTCGACCTCGGGGAATATCCCTTCGATACGCAGGAGTTCGCGATCCGCGTCGTGGCGAGCGGTCACCGCGAAGACACGCTGCAGTTCCGTCCGTCGCCCGACATGCCGAGCGGGCTCGCGAAGCGGCTCTCGATCCCGGACTGGGAGAACATCGAGGGCGAGCTCGTGGAGGCGCCGTACTATCCGCTCCCCGGCCTGCCCGCGATCAGCGGCGTCGCCTTCCGATTCCGCGCCGAGCGGCGGACCGGCTACTTCTGGATCAAGGTCATCTTCCCGCTCATCCTCATCGTGATGATGTCGTGGGTCGTCTTCTGGATCGACCCGGAACAGGCCGGCACCCAGGTAAGCGTCACGATGACGTCGATGCTGACGCTGATCGCCTATCGCTTCGCCGTGGGCGCCGCCCTTCCGAAGCTGTCGTATCTGTCGCGGCTCGACTACTTCATCCTCGGCGCCACCATCCTCGTGTTCCTGGCGATGGTCGAAGTCATCACCACGTCGTACCTGGCGAGTACGGGCTCACTCGCATCCGCCCGCAAGGTCGACCGCTTTGCGCGCGTCGCGTTCCCGCTGGTCTTTGCGGCAGTCGTTCTCGAGGCGCTGGCCTTCCAGATCATCGTCTGATTCCTCGGGGGCCCGCTCCGATGCGACGCGCTGACCGACTGTTCCAGATCATCGAGATCCTGCGCAGCCGAGAGCTGACGACGGCGCGCGATATCGCCCGCTCGCTCGAGGTCAGCGAGCGGACCGTCTACCGGGATGTCCGCGATCTCATCGATTCCGGCGTACGGATCGAGGGTGAGGCCGGCGTCGGATACGTGCTCCGCGAGTTCGATCTGCCGCCGATCATGTTCGACGCGGACGAGATCGAGGCCCTCGCCTTCGGCATGCGCATGGTGCAGAGCTGGGGAGATTCGGAGCTCTCCGACGCCGCCAAGCGAACGATGAAGAAGATCGAGGCCGTCCTGCCGACCGACCGTCGCCCCCTCCTCGAAGGGACCGCACTCTACGCGCCCGGCCGCCTCGACATCGAAGCCATCCCGTTCGACATCGCGGTCCTCCGGCACGCCGTCCGCGAGCGCCGCAAGGTGCGCTTCGGCTACACCGACGCCGAGAGCCGGCACTCTTACCGGACGATTCGACCGCTCGGCATGATCTTCTTCGGACAGGTCTGGCTGCTGCTCGCGTGGTGCGAGCTTCGCGAGGACTTTCGCGTGTTCCGGCCCGACCGTATCCGGAGCCCCGAAGTGCTCGACGTCTTCGAAGAGGAGCCGGGTCGGACGCTCGCGGACTTCGAAGCGAAGGCGAAGCGAGAGCGCGAGGAGTGCGACGAGGAGCCGAGCGGCGACTAGGGAGTCGCGGTGCCTTCCGCCGACGACTCTTCGCGGCGTGCCGCCACGCCGAAGGCCCGGTACACGATCGCCGTCGCGACGATGCTCAGCACGGTGGTGGCCACGATCGCGGCGGTCAGCGCCCCGACGTCACCGCGAGTCTCCCGGAGCATGAATCCGATGCACGCGAGGAACGGGAGCGGCAGGAGATTCGACTTCCACAGGTAGCTGCGAACGGGGAGTCGCTGCAGCCCGGCGGCGTAGGAGACGTAGTCCGAGAGGTTCCCGTCGAAGATGCGGAGGCTCACGAGGGTCGTGTCGTTGACGACGCGCGTGAGTCTCTGGACGAGGGCCAATCCGCGGCGGCCGGTCAGGGTCTGGATGATCCTCGCGCCGTAGCGCCGACCGATGAAGTACGCCGAGGTCGTTCCGATCGAACGGGCGACCAGGTACGTGGGGAAGGCCCAGGCGAAGCCGAGCACCTGGACTCCGACGGCCATCAGACTGATCGGGCCGCCGAAAGGCGAGATCACGATCGAGGCGACGACGGCCGCGAAGTACAGCGGGAGCGCGATCGCGCGGTAGTCCCCGAGGAACCGGGCCACCTGCTCGTCCGAGGCCATCTGGCAGAGGACGAACACGAGAGCCAGGACGAGGGCTCCAGGAAGGAACGTGCAGACGTTGGCGAAAGCTCTTCGGGCGTTCATGGGGAAGGATCCGGCCGGGCCGAGTGCAGGAATTATAGCCTACGACTCGGCCCGACGCCGGTGGTTTTCCCAGGTCGGTCCCGCTACTTCGTCAGCGCGTCCGCCTTGGCGCTGAGCGCCGTCTCGAGGGCGCCCACCATCTCCTTGCTGCTCGGCTTCACGCGCGGGCTGAACCGCGCGATGACGTCGCCCTTCCGGTCGATCAGGAACTTCTCGAAGTTCCAGGAGATGTCGCCCTTGCCCTTCGGCTTCGTTTCGAGCGACGTGAGGTGCTTGTAGAGGGCGCAGCGCTTCGGGCCGTTGACGTCGACCTTCGCGAAGAGGTCGAACTCGACGCCGTAGTTATCCGTGCAGAACTGCTGGATCTGCATCGGGGTTCCCGGCTCCTGCCCGCCGAACTGGTTGCACGGGAAGGCGACGATGGCGAGGCCCTTCTTCGAGTACTTCTCGTGCAGCGCCTGGAGCTCCTTGTACTGAGGCGTGAGGCCGCAACGGCTCGCAACGTTCACGACCAGGACGACCTTGCCCTTGTAGTCCGAGAGCTTCTTGTCCTTGCCGTCGAGCGTCTTCATCTTGAACGAAAGCGCCGCGGGCGCCTTCGTGGCCTCGCCCGCGCCGAGCGACGTCTCGTCCGCGTGGCCGCACGGGGCCAGGAGTGCGCTTCCGAGCCCGAACACGAACATCAGGGCGAGACAGATGGTCCAGTCCTTCATGACTCTCTCCTCAGTAGTGGGATCGATGCAGTCTTGGATGGCTGCTGGTTTGGATCTACCCGAGAATCGGGGCTAGCGATAGGGATACACGCCGAGCCCCCATCCCTCAAGGCGACCAGACCGGCTCGGCATCATACGCTTTATTTTTGGACAAGTTGCTGATCTTTCCGGTCGCGATCTCCACGACGCAGACCTCCGAATTCCCGAAGGCGTCGCTCCGGAACACGAGGCGCGTGCCGTCGGGCGACCACGAGATCTCGCCGTCCTCGACCTTGTTGTTCGTCAGCCGCCTGGGATCGGATCCATCCGCGTTCATCACGTACACTTCGAGGCTCTCCCCGTCCCGGTCCGACGCGAAGGCGATCCGCGACCCGTCCGGCGACCATTCGGCGTAGCGGTCGAGGCCTTCGTTCGTCGTGAGCCGCCGGAGCTCTCGCCCGTCGATCCGCACCGTGTAGATCTCGGGATTCCCGTCGCGCTCGCTGATGAACAGTACGCGGGAACCGTCCGGCGAGAACTTCGCGCGGTAATCCGCACCCTTCGCGGGCGCGAGCGGACCGATGACCTGGCCGTCGAAGCGGGCCAGGAAGAGATCCAGTTCGCCGTCCGTCTCCTTGGCGTTCACCACATAGGAGCCGCTCGGGTGGACTTCCGGGAAGAGCCCGAGGTCAGGATTGTTCAGCCTCTCGAGCATGGGGACCTTCACGACATCGGTGCCGTCGATGTCGACTTCGTAGCGATCCCACCCGTCGTCGTCGCGTCCGCGCTGCGACCGGAAGGCCAGTCGCGTCCCGCCGGCGATCCAGCGCGGAAAGTGATCGCCCTTCGGATGCGACGTGACGTTACGCACGTCCGATCCGTCGGGCGCCATCGTGAAGATCTCCCAGTCGCCGGTCCGCTTCGAGATGAACGCGATCCGCCCCTCGCCGTCCGGCCGCTGCGGTCGATCGACCCGCTCGTGCACGTAGGGCTTCGGCCGCGGCTTCCACTCTCCGTCGGCTGAGCGTGACTGCCAATCGAGGACGAAGCCGCTTTCGGTCTTGGTGTACAGCAGGCGCGACTGGGGCGGATCGATCGGGTTTCCCGCGAACGAGATCTGCTCGAGCGCGATCGACCCGTCGGCGAGCATCGGTCCCTGGAACGTGGACCGCTGTCCGACGTTGTTGAACCAGGTGCGCGTCCACAGCTTGGCGCGTCCGTCGTAGGTGAAGATCGCGGTGTTGCTCTCGAGGTTGTTGTCGTCGAGGATCGCCGTCATCTGCCACGCGGCTCCCTCGAGGATCGGGCGGAAGGTAGAGGTGATCGTGAACCCGTCCTTCTCGGACGTCCACGTTCCCTCCATCGCGTCGAAGGCATTCTCGGGGCGTGGCGGCTCGCCCGGGCTCAGCGCGGCCAGAGTCGTCAGGACCACCAGGATCAGGAGCATCTTCGGGTACGGCATCGCAAGGCACCTCGTCGTCTGCGGTTCGTCGCCAGCTTACCCGGGTACTTCGCCCGGGAGCCGGGCCCGGATGCAGAGATGCCCCCGCCGGCGTCCCTAACCCCTTGTTTCCTGGCCGCGAGCGGCCGTCCGCGCCGCCTCGACGTGCTGCATCGCCTCGGCGTAATCGACGTGATCCGTATGGTGCCGGACCTTGCCGCCCTCGATCCGCAGGATCGTGATCTGGTCGAAACGGCCCTCGATCCGCTCCCCCGGGACGTCCCAGTAGGCTCCGTCGATCGAGATGTCGGGGCGCAGGACCAGGATCACCCACGACCCCGCCGTGAAGCGCGTGAGGATGCGGTTCTCGACGCGGGCATCCGTGTCCTCGTACGACTTGCGCCAGAACTCGACGATCGGTTCCACGCCGCGCAAATCGATCGCCGGGGAATCGAAGTGCGCCATGGTCACATCGCGGTAGACGGATCCTTCGCCGAGGAACGCGGCCATATCCTCCCAGTCGCGACGCGTGATCGCATCGAGGTACGCGATCGCCGTTCGCTCTTCCGCCGTCACGGGACCGTTCGTCTTCGCGTCGGCTGCATTCTCCTTCGCATCGGGAGTCACGCGACAGCCGAACAGGGTCAGCAACAAGATCGCGAGACATCCGATCGGGCGAGTCCTCCGCATGGTCGTTCCCTTTCTTATCGAAGACGTCGGTAGCGTAGCGCCACGTCGGAACGACGTCGAGTGCCTATCAGCCGGTTCGAGGCTGGCTCGCTCACGACGCTTCCGCTACAATCCCCGCCATGCGACTTCCCCTACGACTCGCGCTCCTGACGGCCGGCATCGCTCTCGTGACCCCCGCCGGTACCCAGCCGGACACGCTCGCTCCCGACGAGACCGCCACGCAGCCGAACTTCCTGTTCCTCCTCGTCGACGATCTCGGCTGGGCCGACATCTCTCCGAATCGGCCCGACACATTCTACGAGACCCCGAACCTCGAACGGCTCGCGCGATCCGGCGTGCGCTTCTCGAACGCGTATGCCGCGTGCCCGGTGTGCAGCCCGACGCGGGCGAGCCTGCTCACGGGACGCTACCCCGCGCGCATGGCCACGACCGACTGGTTCGGCGCGCCGCAGCCGGAGCGCGTCCGCAAGAACGGCAAGCGCAAGCTCCTGCCCGCTCCTTACCTCGACCACATGCCGCTCGAACGCGTGACGCTCACCGAGGCTCTTCGCGAAGCCGGCTACGCGACCTTCTTCGCCGGCAAGTGGCACCTCGGTGGCGAGGGCTACTCCCCGCTCGAACAAGGCTTCGAGATCAACCGCGGCGGCTTCAAGCGCGGTAGCCCGCCCGGCGGTTACTTCAGCCCGTACAAGAATCCCGCGCTCGAGGACGGTCCCGAAGGCGAGCATCTCACCGGACGGCTCACGGAGGAATCGATCGCGTTCCTCGAAGAGCGTGCGAAGAGTCCGGATCAGCCGTTTCTGCTCTACCTCTCGTACTACGCGGTCCACACGCCGCTCCAGGGACGTCCGGATCTGGTCGAACGGGCGGAGAAACGTCGCGAGTCCCTCGAGATCGCGGGCGAGCTCTTCGGCCGCGAAGGCGCGCGCCAGGTGCGGCTCGTGCAGGAGCACGCCGTCTATGCGGCGATGGTGGAATCGATGGACGAGAGCGTGGGCCGGCTGCTCGATACGCTCGACCGCACCGGGCTCGCCGACGATACGGTGATCGTGCTGTTCTCGGACAACGGGGGCCTCAGCACCTCCGAGGGACACCCGACGAGCAACCTTCCGCTCCGCGCCGGCAAGGGATGGTTGTACGAAGGCGGCGTCCGCGTGCCGTGCCTGGTGCGATGGCCGGGCAAGGCGGCACCGGGTACGACCTGCGATGTGCCGGTCGTCTCGACCGATTTCTATCCGACGTTCCTCGAGATGGCGGGCCTTCCGCGGCGGCAAGACGAGCACGTGGATGGCAAGAGCCTGGTGCCGCTACTCCGTGCCCCCGAGCAAGCCACGCTGGATCGCGAGACGATCTACTGGCACTATCCGCACTACGGCAACCAGGGCGGCGCCCCCGGAAGCGCCCTGCGCCAGGGCGACCTCAAGCTGATCGAGCACTTCGAGGACGGACGCGTCGAGCTGTTCGATCTCGCGGCAGATCCCGGTGAGACGAACGATCTCGCGGCGGCGCGAGCCGACACCACGGCCCGTCTGCGCGCGCGTCTCGCGGCGTGGCGCGAAGAGGTCGGCGCCCGGCTCCCCACCCCGAACCCCTCCGCGCGCTGATCATTCGCTCGCGACGAGAGCGCGGCACGACGATTACCGAATGAGGTCGGCGCGCGTCCGCGTCTCGAGCGTGAGCAGGTTGATCGCGGTGGCGTACACGCGGCCGCCGACGACCGCCCACCGCCCCACCGGCTCCCACGAGCCATCCGTCTCCTGGTGCGTGACCAGCTCTTCGCGAACCATCAGCCACCAGCGGCGCCAGGCATCGCCACCCGGATCGAGCGCGAGGGCCAGGCTTCCCCAGTGCCAGTAGTAGAAGTCGATCGGGTCGTCCTTCACCACGAAGTAGCGACCGCCTTCCGCTTCCGAGCCCTGCACCCGCGAGGCGTCGATCGGCTCGACGACGGCCCCGTCGACCCAGCGCGGCAGGTCCGCATCGAGCAGCGCTCGTCCGCGCGCCGCGATCGACGCCTGCGCGCGATCCCCGCGGCGCGCGTACAGGGAGCGCGCGACCACGCCGATCGCCGTCGTCGTCGGATGATCGGCAAACTCCTCGTTCTTCCCGACCATGTCGACCTTCATCCGCTTGCGGCTCGTGTATCCGACATGTCCCGATTCGGGATCGGTGACCTCGTCGAAGAAGTCGAGCACCTGCGTCGAGATCGGCTCGGAGACATCCAGACCCGCGCGCGCCGCCGCATCGAGCGCCAGCACGGCCCAGCCGGTGACCGACGTATCGTTGTCGCCGTCGCGGACGCCATAGCGCCAGGCCCGGTAGGGATTGCGCGCTTTGAGGATTGCGCCGAGCGCTCGCTCGGCCGGCTCGCGAAGCGAGGGGTCATCCAGCCGTCGGTAGGCCTCGAAGATCGCATGCGATCCGATGAGGTGTCCGTACATGAACGCCAGCGAGTCCCGCTTCCCGATGAAGCCTTCGGCATCCTGCTGTTTCACGAGCCAGCCCACGGCGCGACGGGTGGCGAGAAGCGTGTCCATGTCGCCGTTGCCCGAGTGGACGAGCGCGAGCACCGCAAGCCCCGTCAGCCCGGGGTCGAGATGACCCGAGCCTGCGGCGCCGACTTCGCGCCATTCCCACGCTCCCGCTGTAGACTGCATCGCGAGAAGCCAATCCACACCGCGTACGACGGCCGCATCCACCCGAGGATCGCTAGCGGTCGACGGCCCCGACGGCCCAGCCGAGGTTCGGGGCGCGCGACCGGACGCCCGCAGGATCGACTCGCGAACGCCGTTCGGTGTCGAGGAGAGCGCGGCCGAGGGATCGGCAGGCGGCTCCACCTCCTCCTCTTCGCCACCCTCGCGCGGCGGCTCAGCCGAGGCGATCTCGCCGGCATCGCGCGGCGGATCGGCCGAGGCGAGCCGCACGCCGGGCAACGCGACCAGCAGGAGCAGCATCAGCACCACGAGCGAAGCCCGCGCGGGACGGTTCATCTCGGTCGTCATGTCTCGGTCCTCCTTCAGGATCGAATCGACGCGCGATTCGAACGAGCCCCGGCTCGAGAAGAGCCCGAGCGTGGACGGAGCCGAGCGCGGCAGGGCCACGCTCTCGGCGATTCGGAGAAGACAGTGCACGTAACCGCGCGGCGATTCGCTGGCGCGAAGCACGTGCGTGTCGCAGATCTCTTCGCGAAGATGAGCGATCTCGCGATTCATCCAGTGCACCAGGGGATGGAACCAGAACGCGATCGACGCGACCCGCTGGAACAAGCCGGTCCACAGATCGCCATTCGCGATGTGGGCGACCTCGTGCGTCAGGAGATCGCGAAGCTCGGCCGGCGACAGCTCGGACTCGAGAGACTCCGGGAGGACGATCATCGGCCGCAGAAAGCCGGTACAGATCGGCGTCGGCACGTCGCTCGAGAGTCGGACACGCGGACTGTCGGCGAGTCCGAACGCCTCGGCCGCTTCCTGTGCGACACGGCGCGTATGCGGCGAAGCGAGGACGACACGATCCTGCAGGCGACGCGCGACGGCCAGCCCGCGCGCGAATCGACCGAGCGCGACGAGGCTCCCCGTGAGCCACACGCTCGCGAGCACGGCGAGGATCGAGAGCTCGCTCGCGTTCGAACGGCGCTCGGGTCGCGTGACGATCGGCGACGACGGACTCCCCGACGATTCTCCGAGGCGTGCGTACGGATCCGCCGACACTGGCGACGACGAATCTCGCGCCTCCGCCTCGGCGAAGCGATCCGGCGCGAGCGTCGGCGTCACGCCTTCGATCGGCTCGGCTGGCGACAGCGTGTCTCGCGGGGTCGACGGAATCCGCTCCGGGTCCCGCGAGACTCGGTCGCTCGGGCGCGGTCGCTCGCCCTCCAGGGACGACGCGGTGCCGAGGAGCGGCGAATCGATCCGGGCGACCGACCACTCGATGTCGAGCCCGGTCCCGAGAGCCACCGCCAAGGGAGTGACGAGAACGATCACGAGCGTGGTCGTCCACGCGGCATGTCGGACGGGCGCCGCGGCGCGACGGAGCGCCAGCGAGGCGACCCACCCGAGCGCGAGTACCGCGCTTGCCTGCAGGAAGACGTTCAGCACGAACCAGAACACGCCGTTCATCGCTTCTTCCCTTTCTTCTTGCGCGGCCGCTTCGGCGCGGACTCGTCCGCCTCTTCGAGACGCGTCCGGATGCGGTCGAGCTCGTCGCGGCTCACGAGATCATGGCCGAGAAGAGACACCACGAGATTCTCGGCGGAGCCGTCGAACACCTCGTCGAGGACGTCGCGGAGCTTCTGGCGCTCGGAGGCCTCGCGCGCGGCGCGACTGCGGTACACATCGGTCCGACCGCGGCGCTCCCGGGCGAGCCACCCCCGCTCCTCGAGGCGCTGCACCTGCGTGAGCACGGTGTTGCGCGCGATCTCCCGTTGCTCCGACAGCGCTTTCCAGATCTCGGATACCGTCGCCTCGCCCCGATCCCAGATCACGTTCATGATCTCGGTCTGGTTGGCGGTCAACGGCCGCAAGGATCGACTTCGGTTCATCTCGGCCTCCTGTTTACCTACATCCGTAGGTAAACTTACCTACAAGCGTAGGCAAAGGCAAGGGGAAAATCCCTGCACGTCTCGAAGGACGGGGCGCTACACTTGGAAAGCGAAGGCCGCGACCCGCGCACGAACGCCTCGACCAGCTGGCCCTCACACGCTCCCCCAGGAACGACAACCTCCATGGAGTCGGGACCTTGCGATCCATCCGCAGAACAGGACACCTCACCGCGTGGGCCCTGCTCGGGCTCGTGGCCTTCGGTTGCTCGAGCGCCGAAAAAGAACGCGACGCCGATGCGCAGGTCGAGTCGATGAGCTCCCTTCGCCCTGCCCTCATCCCGGCGCCCTACGCGCTCCGCGAAACAGAGGGCTTCTTCGAGATCAGCCCTGGCGCATCCGTCTACGTGGAATCCGATCGGCAAGCCGTCATCGAGGCCGCCATCGGCTTCCGCAACTGGCTGCGCGAGGCGATCGGCGTTTCGTTGCCGGTGCTGCGCGCCGAGGACGGCAAGGCCCCGGCACGCTCCATCGTGTTCACGACCACGGGCGTCGATCCGCGCGTCGGTGAGGAGGGCTACGAGATCCTCGCGCGACCCGACCTCGTCACGGTGCGCGCGCAGACGCCGGCCGGCCTCTTCTACGCGACACAGACGCTCCGGCAGCTCCTCCCCGCGGACTTCGAGCGCGGTCGCCCCACAAACGATCTCCGCATCGCGGCGCGCATCCCTTGCGTGACGATCGCCGACTTTCCGCGCTTTGCGTGGCGCGGCGTACTGCTCGACAGCGCTCGCCACTTCATGCCCAAGGAGACCGTCCTTCGGTTGATCGACCAGCTCGCCGTCCACAAGATGAACGTACTGCACTGGCACCTCACGGATGACCAGGGCTGGCGCGTCGAGATCCCCGCCTATCCGAGCCTGACGCAAGTCGGTGCCTGGCGCACGACCGAGGACGGCCGACGCGAAGGCGGCTATTACACGCGCGACGACATCCGCGAGATCGTGCTGTACGCGGCCAGGCGCCACATCACGATCGTCCCCGAGATCGAGATGCCCGGCCACGCGACCGCCGCGATCGCGAGCTACCCCGAGCTCTCGTGCCACGGCGGGCACGTCGAGGTCGCGACCGGGCCCGGCCCCTTCGACGAGACGTTCTGCCCGGGGAAGGAGTCGACGTTTACCTTCCTCGAAGCCGTTCTCGACGAGGTGATGCAGAGCTTCCCCTCACGGTTCGTGCACATCGGCGGAGACGAATGCTCGAAGAAGTACTGGAGGGAATCGGCCGAATGCCGGCAACGCATCGAAGCCGAAGGGCTCGCCGACGAGGATGAGCTCCAGTCGTGGTTCGTGCGACGGATCGCGGCCTACGTGCAGTCGAAGGGACGCCGGATCATCGGTTGGGACGAGATCCTCGAAGGCGGTCCCCTTCCGCCGAGCGCCGCCGTCCAATCCTGGCGCGGAACCGAGGGAGCCATCGAAGCCGCACGCCGCGGTCACGACGCCATCGTCTCCCCGACGAGCCACTGCTACCTCGACTACCCGCAGTCCGAGATCGAAGAACGCCCCGACGGCACGCCCGTCCTGACGCTCGAGCAGGTGTACTCTTTCGATCCGATGCCCGCCGGCCTTTCCGAGAAAGAGAGCTGGCACATCCTCGGAACCGAAGCCGCGCTCTGGAGCGAACGCATCCCGCCCGAGCGACTCGACCACCAGGCCTTCCCTCGCCTCTGCGCGATCGCCGAGGCCGCGTGGAGTGCGCCGCACACGCGCGATCTCGAAGGCTTCCTCGCGAGGCTCGAGCGACACTACGCGCGTCTGGACGCCCTGGGTGTGCGCTACTTCGTGGCTGCCGCTCCGACGGACTGACACGGCCCGACGAGAGCCGAATGGCGAAGGCCTACTGCACGCGGACGACCACCGCGTTCGTAACGCTCGCTCCGCGCGACGAGACCGCGCCCGGGTCGACGACGACGCCCTGGAACGTCACGTCGGTACCCGACGGAAGGAAGGTCGCGTCCCCCGTCGGGAGATCGAGGAAGATCGTCGGCGCACGGAACGGATCCGGGATCGGCGAGGCGTCGAAGTACTGACTCGCCCCGATCGTCATCTCCTTGCCGATGTTGTTCCAGACCGCGTCCGGATCTCCGCCCTGCGGCAGAATCAGCGGGAAACAGAAGACGCCGATCGATCCGCCGAGCGGGGTCACGGTCGTACCGTTCGGCACGCCGAGGTTCGCGTGGACGAGGAACTTCCCGTTGCCGCCTCCCGGCGGAAGAAGCATCGCCGACCAGATCGAGCTGCCCCCCGCGACGGAGACGCGCCGGTTCGAGTCGCCGGTACTTCCGTTGACGAACAGCGTGTTCGCGATCGGGCCGTTCGCCAGGTTCACGACGCTCGCGCCGCAAACCTCGCTCGCCAGCGAATCGATCGCGAGCCCCATGGGCGCCTCGATCCCCGCGAACAGCACGTCCTCGGGCGTATCGGTGCCGTCGAGGTTCGTGCGGCGAACGCGGCCGCTGATCTCGCCCCAGTACAGTCGATCGGCCTGCGCATCGAGGAAGATCCCCGCCGGGTTCGACGCCGGTGCCGGCAGCGTCTCCACCGCGAGCCCGTCGAGGTCGGCGCGACGGATGCGGTCGCTCCCCGATTCCGTCCAGTAGATCTTGCGCCCGACCTCGTCGATGGCGAGGCGCTCGGGTAGATCGAGATCGTCGATCGGAAGCACTTCCTCGTTCAGGCCGTCGAAATCCGCGCGATGAATGCGTCCCCGCAGCGCGCCGTCGAACGCGATCCAGTAGACCTTGCGCCCCGGCACGTCGAGTGCGACCCCGCGCGGGAACAGGAATCCACCGGACGCGACGAGCGCCACGTTCTGGCCGTCGAGGTCGGCGCTCGAGATCTCGCCGGCGTCGCGGTCGGCGAAGTAGATCCGGCCGCCCACCGCGTCGACCGCGATGCCCGTAGGCGTGAGCAAGCCCGACGTCACGATATCTTCGGCGTTCGAGCCGTCGGGATCCGAGCGCCGGATGCGAGCGCCGGCCGAATCCGTCCAGTACACGCGCTGGTCGAGGGCGTCGAACGCCAGGTCGCGCGGAGTCTCGGTTCCGGGCGCGACGAGCTCCTCGGTCGCCTTGCCCGCGATGGCCGCCGACTGGATCTTGCGGTCGAGCGGATCCGCCAGATAGAGCCGCCCCGCCGCCACGTCGAGCGCGATGCCGCGCGGGCCGCCGGCTTCATTCGTGAGCACGTCCTCGACGTTCGTCCCGTCGAGGTTCGCACGCTGCACCTTGTCGGGATCGTCATCCACGAAGTAGAGCTTGCCGGCGACCGGATCGATCGCGACGCCCCAAGGATCGTTGACGACCGAAGGGCCGATCAGGTCCTCGACGCCGGTGCCGTCGAGATTCGCGCGCTGGATCTTCGACGTGTCGATGTCCGTCCAGTAAACCTTGCCCGCGGAGACGTCAAGCCCGACGCCGCGCGGATCGGTCAGACCCGAGACGACCGTCTCCACCACGGTGCCGTCGAGGTTCGCGCGACGGATGCTCCCGATCGACGACTCGGCCCAGTACATCTTCCCCGCGGTCCCGTCGATGGCAATCTTGTACGGATCGGCGAGCGCGCTCAGGATCGTCTCGATGTTCGTGCCGTCGAGATTCGCGCGCTGGATGCGATCGAAGTTGCGGTCGGTCCAGTAGACCTTGCCGCCCGCGACATCGAGCGCGATCCCGTAGGAAGCCGAGAGACCGCCGGTGACAATGGACTCGGCGCCCGTCCCGTCGAGGTTCGCGCGACGGATCTCGTCGTTACCGATATCGGTCCAGTAGACCTTGCCGCCCGCGGTATCGAGAGCGATCCCGTAGAAGAAGCCGTTGCCGACCGTGAAGAGATCGGTGACGCCCGTCTCGACCAGGGCCCGGCGAACGGTTCCCGATGAGGGGTCCGCCCAGTACAGCCGCGGCTGCGCGAGCGCCTCGGACGAGGACAGCAAGAAGACGAGATGCGCCAGAACGAGCGCGGAGAAGCGGAGCCCGACGGTATCGAGTCGCATGTGATCCCTCCCTTGTGGTGGAACGCCTGCGTGATTGTACCTTCGCGCCTAGGGCAACGCGGGCACGGGGAGTGGCCGGCCCGTCTCGCGAACGATCGGCGTCTGCGCATCGACCTCGCGCATCCATCCGGCGAGCTCGGCCGCGAGCGCGCGCGCGACCTCCGGTTCGTCCTCGACGAGGTTCTGCGTCTCGCCGAGATCCGACTCCAAGTCGTACAGCTCGAACGACCCATCCAGGTAGAAATGGATCAGCTTGTGGCGCCCATGCCGGATCGACGTGAAGGGATCGTATCCGGGCCCGTCCGGCCCCCACTTGTGGGGATAGTGCCAGCACAAGGAACGATCGATCGGGAAGTCGGCGCCGCGGCCTTCGAGGAGCGGCACGAGGCTCGTCCCGTCGACGCCTGAAGCGGCACCCGTAAGCCGCGCGAGCTCGAGAAGCGTCGGGAACAGATCGTCGGTGATGACGGGAACCGCCGTTCGGGATCCCGCGTCGATATCGCGCGCAGCACCGTCCGCGAAACCCACGACCATCGGGATGCGCGTACCGCCCTCGTACGCTGATCCCTTGCCGCTGCGGAGCGGCGCGTTATGGGTGTTCGCGCCCGTTCCCGTCGGCGTCTTGCCCCGTGCCGCGTACGTGAGGCCGCCATTATCCGAGAGGAACACGACGATGGTTTCATCGGCGATGCCGAGCTCTTCGAGTCGCGCGAGGACGGCGGCGAGGCTCGCATCGACTCCCTCGATCATCGACGCGTACATCGCCTCGCGCTCGTCGAGCCCTTCGGCGAGGTAGCGCTCGTAGTACGGCGAGTGCCCCGCGAGCGGAACGTGCACCGCGTAGTGCGAGAGATGCAGGAAGAAGGGGCGCTCGTCCGCTGCGAAATCGTCGAGTATCGCGAGGGACTCCCGCGTCAGCGCGTCGGTCAGGAAGAGGTCGGTGCCGTCGTACGCCTCGAGACCGGGCACATCCCAGACGCGCCGATCGCCGCGTCCGCGATAGCCGTCCTCCCCGCGAAAGCTGCCCGGCGCGCCGGCGGCATGACCCGCCACGTTGATCTCGAAGCCGAGTGTCGTCGGGTCCGCCGCGGCGGTTCCGAGCGCGCCGAAGTGAGCCTTGCCGACGTGCGCGGTGCGATACCCGGCGTCGCGGAGCACCGCCGGCAACGTCCGATCCTCGGGAGTCAATCCACCGAAGCGCCACTCGGGCGATCGCAGCGGGTAGCTCTTCGGGCCCGTCTCCTGCGCGGCCCGGTCGTTTCGGAGCGTCCAGTTCGTTATCCGGGTGCGCGCCGGATTCCGACCGGTCAGCAGGCTCGTGCGCGTCGGCGTGCAGACCGGGCTCGCCGCGTACGCGTTCGTGAACGTCACGCCTCCCGCCGCAAGCCGCTCGAGTGTCGGCGTCCGGTAGCGCGCGTTGAACGGCGTCGGCTCTTCACCCAGAGGGAGCGAGACATCCTGCCAGCCGAGGTCGTCGACGAGGAACACGACGAGATTCGGGCGCGCGGGCGTCGATCGCTCGGCGTTCCCTCGCTCCGGTGCGGCCTGCTCGGAGACCGCGCATCCCACGACCATGACGAGAAGCACGATCGTGAGGCACGCGGCCGCGCGCCCCGGTCGCCACCGAAGCGCTGCGTATCTCAAGCGCGCGACTCCGAGCTCTCGTCCGACTCGGGATAGAGCGCGGCGATCTGCGCTTCGGCCTCGCGCCAGTCCGCATCCGGATCCCCCGGCGCAAACCCGCGTCGTTCGGCGATGTAGTACGCCGCCTCGGCGATCATGCGACGCCGCTCGGCCGCATCCGGCCGCCACGGCGTCTCCCGGCGAGGCGCCTCGCTCGGCGTCGCGCTCGCGCGGACCGGCGAGGGAGCGGTCTTCGCTGCACGTCGCGGCTTCGCGGTCTTGCTCGCGACCGTCGGCGCGGGCTTCTTCGCCGCGGCTTCCGTCGGCGCCGCCTTCTTCGCGGCGGGCTTCTTGGCGGCCGCGGGCTTCTTCGCAGCCGGAGCTTTCTTCGCGGCTGCGGGCTTCTTCGCCGCTGCCGGCTTCTTCGTAGCTGCCGGCTTCTTCGTGGCCGGGGCCTTCTTGGCGGCTGCCTTCTTCTTCGCCGGCGCCTTCTTCTTCGCGGACGTCTTCTTGGCGGCGGCCTTCTTCGTGGTCCGCGGCTTCGACTCGTCCGCCGGGCGGGATTCTGACTCGCCGGAGCGGGGCTCGGGAGCAGGGGTCATCATTCAATCTCCTGATGGAACGACTTCACGGGGGAGTGGGTCCAGACGTTCCCGGACGGGAAGCCGGACCATACCTCTTCTACGCTCGATTCTCCAAACGCCCGCGATATTTGTTCGCCGTGAGGCTCGCCGCGCTCGCGGCGTCCCCCGTCAGGGAGTATCGATGTCGAGTACGATGGCGTTGGTGATGCTCACGCCCTCCTCGATCGCGCTCGCGTCATCGAGGATGAACCCCTGGAACGTGACGAGCGCCTGAACTCCAACGCCCGTCTCGAAATGCAGCACCCGATGAGGCGCCGGCATCGACGGGAAGTCGGGCGCTCCGAGTCGGGGCTCATGCCCGAGGTTGTTCCAGATCTTCGCCGGAAGTTGGCTGGGGTTCACGTTCAACGGCGTCGGGAAGCTCATCCATCCGAGACCCCGAGGCTGTCGGGCGATGGTCACCTCGTCAGGCCGTTCGAGCCAGACGTACAGCACGAACGGCGCCGGGTCGGGGCCGGCCGCGGGAGGCCGGACCTCCACCCGGACCTCCTCGTCCGAGCGCATCTGGAGGACGCGTCGCCGATCGCCGACGTAGCCGTTCACGAAGACGACGTTCCCGAGCGTATCGCCGGCCGCGTTGACGGTGCCGAAACGGGCGGCGACCTCGGGAGCCACCTCGTCCGCGCCGATGTCGATGCGCACGACGCCGTCCATGTCGCCGTCGCGGAAGCGCTCGTCTCCCTCGACGTCGGTCGGCATCACCGGCGCGCTGTCGTCGCCGGCGTCGACGCACGGCGACCCCATCCGCAGATGGAAGTCACGCTCGTCCACGTTCACGAATCGCGGGTCGACGTCGAGGTTGTTCTTGCCCGGCCATCCCCCGCCGACGACGCTGTGCGAGACCACGACCGTGACGCCGCTCACCGAGAGATCCGGCTCGCCCGTCGCGTGGTTCTGCCAGAGGATGCAGTTCGTCGCGAAGATGCGGTTCTCGCCGCTCCCGATCACGCGCAGCCCACCGCCCGCACCGGGTGTGGCCCGGTTCTCGACGATCGTGCAGTTCACGAGCTCGGATTCCGAACCGGTGAGGTACACGCCTCCGCCGTCCCCGGCCGATTCGTTCCCGCTGATGATCGTCCCGTTGATCGTCGGGGAGCCGTCGCGCACGTAGACGCCGGCACCGGGCGCGAGGCTCCGGTTGTCGACGATCACGTTGCGCCTCAGCACCGGCGCCCCGCCGACGACGTACAGCCCGCCGCCGCTCCCGTTCGCCGCGTTGTCGGTGAACGAGTTGCGATCGATCTCGGCCGCGGAGCCGAAGCTCGCGATCCCGCCTCCCTGGCCCCACGACCAGTTCGACAGGATCTCGTTTCCGATGATGCGCGGGTCGGTGCCCTCGGCGCAGAGGATCGCACCACCGCCATACTCGGCGCCCGTCCTCTTCTGCCCGTTGCGGTGCAGTCGATTGCGCGTGATCTGCGCGGTGCCGCCGAACACGGCGATGGCGCCGCCCCCGCCGCTGCGGTTCTCCTCGAAGAAGTTCGCGTCGATCACCGAGAACGTCTCCGCTCCCAGGAACACGCCGCCGCCTTCGCGGAAGGACTCGTTGTCGCGAATGTGGTTGTCGACGAGCAGCGACCGGGAGATCTCGATGTGCAGCCCCCCGCCCTGCCCCCGCGTCTCGTTGCGGTAGATGACGTTGCGCTCGAACTTCGGGTCGCCGCCGCTGACGGCCACGGCCCCGCCGACCGCCGACGCGGCGTTCAGCTGGATGGTGTTGTCCCGCACCACGGCATCGCAGCGCTCCTCGAAGTAGAGGCCACCGCCCGACTGGATGATCGCCTGGTTGTCGTTGAAGTCGATCAGGTTGCCTTCGATCACCGGCGAGGATCCGAGGATGCAGCCGATGCCCCCGCCGAAGGCCGCCGTATTGTTGGTGATCCGGTTCCCGCGGATGGTCGGCGAGGAGCTCTCGCAGAAGATACCGCCGCCGTACGTGAGGACGCGCGTCGTGCCAGTGCCGCGCGTGATGGTGAACCCCTCGAGGATCGACGCTTCGGTCTCGCCCTGGACGAACGACACGACGCTCCCGCCGCCGCCCTGGATCGAGGCGCCCTCCCAGCCGTGCGCGCTCCGCACGTGGATCGCCTTGCCCATGAAGTCGATGGGCCCGAACCACGTTCCGTCGTCGACGGTGATCACGTCGCCGTCCACCGCGACCTGGATGGCCTCCTGGATCGTGGCCTGATCCATGGGCACCCGGATCTCGAGCGCCGAGGCCCGCGCCCCGAGCCCGAGAACGAGCCCGAAGGTCAGAACGAGCCCGAGAAACCACGCCAAAACGACCCTCATCGCCGCCTCTTTCGACTGCAGCATTGCACCGCTCCTTTCACTGCCCACACCCCATTCAAACGGATTCGGCGCGAATTGCAACGGGGGGAGGCGATTCCTAGCATATGCGCGTCCGCGGGACCGCCCGCGCGTGTTTGCCGGTGAGCCCACCGGCGAAGTCCCCCATTGCTCGAGGAGCGACGACGACGATGCTCGATCGCACCAGCCGATTCGCGGAACCGTTCCGGTTCGCTGTGGTCCTTCTGGCGGCAGCCCTGCTCGCCGGATGCAACCAGGACAGCGGGACCAGCGGCAGCTTCAACGCCCGCGACAGCGTCGTCGCCGTGTCGCCCGATACCCCGATCGTCGTGCGTGGCACGTGGGCGGCCTATCTGGCCGACGAGGAGACGACCGGCGTCGACGGCACGGACATGAACCGGGACGGCGATCGCGTCGACTCGGTAGCCACCGTCGTCGATATCCGTGGACGAATCGAGACCGTTCTGAACGTCGCCGCGATCGATCTCTTCATCGTTGCAGATCAGGTGTACTTCACCGTCGACGAGCAGCTCGATGCGCGAGACTGGAACGGAGACGATCTGCTCGAAGACATCGTGCTCCTGAACTGGTCGCTCTTCGTGAACCGCGTCCGCTTCGTCGACACCGTCGGCGGCGGTCCGATCCACGCGGTGGCATCCCTGACGCGCCTCTACTACGTGAGCGACACGCCGGCCAACGGTGCCGAATCGACGCTGCGGTACCTGCGCCCCGAGACTCCGATCGATCCGATCGTCGTGATGCACGAGAGCGGGATGCCGCGCGATCCGCGGCTGCTCGGCATCGACAGCGAGCTTCTGCTCGTCTACGGCGACGAGACCGTCGACGGCCTCGACCTGAACGGCGACGGCGACATGGAGGACGGCTTCGTCCTCGAGCTTCTCGACGCGACCGATCCGCAGGCCGAGATCCGCAACGTCGGCCTCGCGATGGCCGGCCTGAACCAGCCGATCCGCGCGCGCCGCGTCGCGCCGAACGATTGGCTCGTCGGATTCCTCGTCTCGGAAGAAGCGACCGGCAATCTCACCGGCGGAGGCTTCAACGATCCGGCCCTCTTCGAGGATGTCTGGCAGCCGCCCCAGTGCGAAGGCGACGAGGACCAGGACCTCGAGGACAACGTGCTCCACTACCTGTACTTCCTCGATTGGTCGATGGACCCGGTCACGAATGCCCCGGTCAACACCGGTCTGGTCGGTCGAAGGACGATCGCCATCCCGGACAGCCGGCGGCCCTTCGTCGCCACGATCAGCCGCGAGTCCGAAGAGGGAACCTGTGACCTGAACGACGACGGCGACATCTCCGACGCCGTGGTGCGCTGGGTGGAAGCCGAGGGGCCGTCTCGGCCCTTCACCGACTCCGATCAGCTCCTCGCCGTGGCCAACGTCGCCGGCGGCGCGCGGTCACTCGGCGAGGTCGACTTTGCCTTGTTCGCCGCGGTAAGCGAGAGCGCGCAGGGCGAGGACATCGACGGCGACGGCGTCCGCGAGAGCGAGCTGCTGGGGTGGATCAACATCGGCCTTCGCGACGAAGCGGAATGGATCCTCGACCACAACGAGTCACCGGATGAGACGTTCTTCCTCGGGATCGACTGGCTCGCCGAGAACGGCGATCGAGATCGAGTGCTCACGGTGGCGAGCGAAGCCGTGGCCGGCGGACGCCTGAATCTGGGCGACGACGACCTCCTCGACAGCATCCCGATCTGGGCGTTCATCGACGACAGCGAGGCCGACCTCGATCTCCCTGGCGAATCCCTCGCCGTCGAGCAGCGAAACGCCGGCATCGTCACCGCCGAAGGCAGCGTCTTCTTCCGCGGGAACGAAGGCGACGACAACACCGACTGGAACGGCGACGGCGACGAGCGCGACAGCGTCCTGTTCTCCGCCACGATCGAGGAGGGAGGCTCGACGCGCTTCATCTCCACGCTGAACCGCATCGAGCGCCCCGCGGTCGAAACCGGTCCGCGCGCCGCGGGAATCGTGGGCGGCGTCTTCATCACGAACGAGGCGATGGCGGAAGAAGACCTGAACCGCGACGGCGACCGAAACGACTGGGTCGTCCGCTTCTTCAACATCTAGCGGCACGCCGATCCCAGAATCGGGACGACTTTCTCCGTCGGCTCCCGGACCCGATTCGTGCGTTGGCTATCGGCGGACGAAGCCTCGAATCCACCCCCGAGGCTTTCGAGAAAGGAGCCCAGACATGACCCCCACTCTGCACCGAGCCTCTGGACTGGCCCTGGCCGTATTGCTGTTGGCCACGCTCTCCCAGGCCCAGACCATCACCGTGACCACCGGCCTTGTCGACACCGTCGACGTCCCGCAGACCGCGACCCTCGCGGATCTCCCGGGCCCCGACGGAGTGGTCTGCCTTCGCGAGGCGTTCCTCGTCTCGGACAACATGGCCGGCATCCAGACCATCGAGTTTCGGATTCCGCCTGACCAGTGGTACCTGCGCAACATCTACCCCGAGTTCTGCCTGATCTACGGCCGGTTCGGGATCAGCGGAAGCGACACGGTCATCGTGGATGCGTCCACGCAAACCGCATTCACCGGAGACACCAACCCCGAGGGCAACGAGATCGTCGTATCGGGCGTCTCGGTCGGCATCGGCGGTCCCGCGAGCGAGCTCACGGGTTTTCACGCTACGGACCTCTCGATCGACGGCGCGGGCTCGCTCGTGTACGGAAACACCGGCGGCATGTACATCCGCTCGTACTTCAACACCGGCACCGTCATCCGGGACAACGAAGCCGACACGATCAGTCTCTACGGCGCGAGCGAGAACGTCGTCGTGCGGAACACGACCACGCGCATCCGGATCACCGGAGGCGCGCCCGGCCAGCCCGCGGCCCACAACGTCATCGGAGGGCCGGACGTCGCAGACCGCAACTTCATCACCGGATGGGGCAACGTCGGCGAGCACGGGGCCCCGGCGGGAACGACCGTCGAGCTCTACGGCACGACCGGCACGCTCATCCAGAACAACTACATCGGAACCACGCCCGACGGGATGTCGATCGGCAACCGCTCGTCGACGATCGGGATCGGCGTCTTCAGCGAGAACGACGACCTGACCGTGGCCGACAACCTGATCGCCATCCAGGCACGGCGCGGCGGCACCGGCCAGGCCCTCGGCGCGGCGGTCTTCATCGAAGGCTATGACGGCGGGACGAACCTCCACATCGTGAACAACACGATCGGCCTGGACGCCGCAGGCTTGCCCCTCCTCGGCGCCGAGACGGGTATCCACTGCAATCGCCACTCGCTCGAATTCGGTCGCGACATCACGATCGAGCGGAACGTCATCGCCGGCCATCGCGTCTCGGGCATCCTCTGCGAAAACGGCCCGGACATCGACCCGGCCTTCGGCATCCGCATCACCGAGAACTCGGTCTACGGCAACGGCGAGATGGGCATCGACCTGACGCCGAACACCTGGACGTTCGGTCCGACCGAGAACGATCCGATGGACGCCGACATCGGCGCGAACGGCCTGCAGAACTATCCGGTCCTGCAGAAGGCGAAGGTCTACGGCGGCGCGCTCCTCCACATCGTCGGGACGCTGCAGAGCGAGCGCAATCAGAGCTACACGGTCGAGGTGTTTGCGGCGCGCGCCTGCGACGCCACCGGAATCGGTCAGGGCGAGCTGTACGTGGGAACCGCGGCCGTCGCGACCGACGCGGCCGGCAACGGTTCGTTCGAGCTCATTCTCCCCGCCGCAAGCGTCCCCGCCGGCTGGGTGCTGACGACGACGGCCACGCACGACATGACCGGATCGACATCCGAGTTCTCGACGTGCGCACCGCTCACGACGGGCACGCTCGGTCGACGCGCCCGCGAGCTCATGAAGAACCCCTTCCCGGATCGGCGCCCTTAGGGCGTCGGCTCCGGGGGGCTATTCCGAGATGATCGACGGGTCTCGCAGGCGGCGGATGCGCGCCACCTGCGAGACCGAGTATGCTCTAGAGGCTTACTGGACGACGAGGGTCACGTGATTTGTCACGCTCACGCCTTTCGGGCTGAGGGACGCGGCGTCCACGATGACCGCCTGGAAGCTGAGGACCGTTCCCATCGGCATCGACGGATAGAGGATCGACGTCGTGGCTCGCTCCGGATCCGCGGTCGGACTCCCGAAGTAACCGCTCTCTCCGACCTGGCTCGTCTTGCCGATGTTGTTCGCGATGATCACGGGAGAGGCGCCCTCGCTGAAGAGGAGCGGGAAGCACGTGGTCCCGATCGACGCCGGAAGGTCGCCCGCCGTCGTGATGCTCGTGAGCCCCTCGTTCCCGTGGAGCACGAACTTCCCGTTGCTCCCGGCCGGCGGCGCCAGCACCGTCACGACGATCTGGTCGAGCTCTTCCTCGTTGACGATCAGCGTGCGGTCCGACCCTCCCGCCGATCCGTTGATGAGGAGCGTATCGACCGGACCGCTGCCGCCCGCGTCGACCGTTCCGGCGAGGCATAGCTCGGGCGAGAAGAAGTACACCGCGCCTCCGGTGGCCTCCATCGACGCCCCGACCAGCGCCGAGCCGTCTTCACGGTACGCGATGCTCTCTCCCATACCGAGGAAGACCTCGTCGGAGGGAAGGCGCGTCCCCAGGTTCCAGGTCGCCCCGTCGTACCGGTACGTGAAGACAGAATCGAAGTAGTCTCCGATCAAGAGGTCGTTCCCTCGAAGCGCGATGCCCGCGCCGAAGTTGGCAACCGGGATGAAGTCGGGCCGGACAAGCTTCTGCTCCTCGACCCACGTCGACCCGTCGAAGCGGTAGATGTATGCGGCTCGCGAGGTGTTTCCGAAAGGGCTCCCGACGATCGCGACGTCTTGCTCGAGCGTGACCGATCCGCCGAAGAAATCTTTCGGCAGGCCGTCGCTCGCCACCAGCTTCTGTTCCTCGGACCAGCTCGAGCCGTCGAATCGGAACACGTAGGCCGCGCCGAGGAATCCGTCGTCTCCCGACGCGGTGATCACGGCGGTCGTACCGTCGAGCGCGACGCGGCCCCCGAAGCGATCATCGGCGGCCCCATCGCTCGCGGTGAGCGTCTGCTCTTCGATCCAGCTCGAGCCGTCGAACCGGAACGCATAGGTTTTTCCGGCGTTCCCGTTCGCGGAAGAGGCGGTGATCAGCGCTCGATCTCCGTCGAGCGCGACGTCACCCCCGAAGTTGTCGAACGCCACGCCGTCGCTCGCCGTGAGGATCTGCTCCTCCACCCACGTCGAGCCGTTGAACCCGAACACGTATACGGCACCCGTATCGCCCAGCCCGGCACTCGACGCCCCGATCAGCGCGACGTCGCCTTCGAGCGCGACGGCTCCACCAAAGAAGTCGAAGGACGCAGTATCGCTGGCCGTCAGCTGCTGTTGCTCGACCCACTGGGTGCCGTCAAACTCGTACACGTAGGCGGCGCCGGCGAGGCTGTTCCGCCCGGGAGCGCCGACGAGGCAGCGATCACCGCTCGCCGAGATGTCGTTTCCGGCGCGCTCACCAGCGATGGTCGTCACGATCTTCTGCGTGGGCGCGAGCTCGGCCGCGCCCGCGTCCGTGGTCGAGGCCAGGGCCAGGATCAGGGGAATCATCAGGATTCGAAGCGTCTCGGGTGGCGCGATTCTCATGTGGCTGCCCTCTTCCTCTCCTTGTTGCGGTTGATCGCCACGAGCCGCGGGCCCGGGTCGACGTCGGTCTCGATCCATAGGGAATACACCGTTTGTGCGCAGAGGGGCCCAGAGATTCGAAAACTTTTTCCGCGGGGCGATCCCCCATCTACCCATGGCCCTGACGGATAGAGACGCCCGGGAGCCGGCCGCGAGCGATGAAAGGCATCGCCCCGCCGTGTATGCTTGGGCCATGGGCCCATCCCGACGATCCCCGGTCGCGCATCTCGAAGCCCACGAGCGGCGTCAGCTTCTCGAGGACCTGAACTACCTCAACCTCGCCGAGATCCGATCGTTCTGCACGGCGCACTCGATCCCGAGGGTGATCCACATCGAGGCCGCGTCGGGAGAGCGTCGGAAGACGAAGGAAACGGACCGCAAGTCGGTCGTGCTCGAGCGCGTGCGTCACTACCTGAAGACGGGCAGGGTTCCCGATCCGACATGCTTCCCGGCCAAGGTCGTGTGGTCCGGATCCGCGAGACGCGGCAAGCTGAAACCTTCCGACCGCCTCTACTACGGAACCTACGACAAGCACGATCCCGAGATGCTCCGCGTCCTCGAATCGCTGACGGACGGGCGCTTCCGTAGCGGCGCGGTCGCTCGCATCCTCTGCCGCGAGTTCTGGACCGACGGCCAGGCGCCGACGTTCGCGCAGTTCGCGAAGGCCTGGCTGCGCGCGAACGATGGGGATCTCGTCGCCGATCACCCCGAGGCCGCCTATCTCACCGACCGCGCCCGCGGCGAGGCCGGCCCCGACTGGAAGGCCAAGCGCCAACGCATCGCCAGGCGGGTGCTGAAGGTCCTGGACTCGATCCCGCCGCCCTGAGCGACTGCAGCTGCTGCGGGCGTCCCGCGCGGCGATTTTTCCCCTTGCCCGTCAGCGCCACAACAGCAAAAATGCCCGCCGCATGGAATCGCATGATCTCATTGTCGTGGGGGCCGGCCCTTCGGGGCTGATGGCCGCCGTCGTCGTCGCTCGCAACGGCCGGCGCGTGCTCGTGATCGAGGCGCAATCGGTCGCGGCGCGCAAGCTGAGCGCCAGCGGCGGCAAGCGCTGCAACCTCACCAACACGCTGACCGTCGAGGAGTTCGCCGCCGAGTGCGGGGATCGCGGACGATTCATGCTCCCCGCCCTGTATCACCTGCCGCCCGAAGAGCTGCGGGACTTCTACCTGCGCCTCGGCGTCGAGACCCACGCGCCGGACGGCAAGCGCGTCTTCCCGGTCACGCATCGGGCCTCGACCGTCGTCGCCGCCTTGCTCAAGGAGGCCGAGGAGGCGGGCGTCGCCGTGCGGGTCGGTGAAGAGGTGACCGACATCCGGCACCGCGACGAGGGCGGCTTCACGTGCGTCACCCCGGAGGGCACGTACGTGGGCGAGCGCGTTCTGGTGGCGAGCGGAGGCATCGGATACAAGGCGCTCGGTGACGGCGGCGGCATGCACCGCGTCGCGCGCGAGCTCGGCCTTCGCTGCACGCCCGCGCATCCCGGAATGGTCCCGCTGATCACGCGCGAGACCTGGGTGGCGAAGTGCCGCGCCGACACCATCCCGAAGGTTCGCCTCGAAGTCGACATCAAGAAATCGCGCATCCCCGCGATCCACGGCGACTGCATCTTCACGCACGACGGCATCCGCGGCCCCGTGGTGCTCGACGCCGCACGCTACATCACGCCGCTTCTCGACGAGCTCGACGAGGTGCCGATCCGACTCTACCTCGACGACCGCGACGAGTCCGAGTGGCAAGCGCACTTCCAGGCCGCGAAGGAAGCGAAGCCGCGGTCGCCCGTCCACGAAGCCATCGGCCTGCCCGAAAGCCTCGTGCGCGAGATTGCCGCCACGATCGACACCGACGTCAGCCAACCGATCGGGGACACCAAGAAGAAGGACCTCAACCGTCTCGCCAGTCGCATTCGCGCGATCCCCCTCCACGTCACCGGACACAAGGGCTGGAAGAGCGCCATGGTGACCCGCGGCGGCATCGACCGTCGGGACATCGATCCCAAGACCCTCGCCGCGAAGAAGCTCCCCGGCCTCTACTTCGCGGGAGAAGCCCTCGACGTCGACTGCCCCTGCGGCGGCTTCAACCTGACGTGGGCCTTCGCGTCGGGATCGCTGGTCGCCCACGACATCGTCGGGAATCCGGCTTTGAAGTCGGATCACTAAGATTGCGATACCGATCCGGCGCCGGCCTACGAGCGGTCCTGGAGCACCCGGCCACGGATACCCGATCTCGCCCCCGCATCGTCGAAACGGGGAGCCTTCACTTCGCCGCCGAGGTCTGCCACAATCATCGCGACCTGACGACGGAGACCGAGAACGACGTGACCCGATACGCCCGCAAGTCCATCACCCTGCTCTCGATCGCGTTCCTCGCCTCGATGACGCTCCATCCGAGCGGCACTCCCCGTGCGCTGGCCCAGGATCCCCCCGAAGACCCGGCCGCCGAGGTCGCGCGCCTGAACAACGAAGCATTCGCGCGGTTCGGCGAAGGCCGCTTCGACGAGGTGATCTCGCTCCTCGATCGGGCCCTCGAGATCTCACCGGCGGACGGCGAGACCCTCTACAACAAGGCCTGCGTGCTGGCTCATTCCGGGAAGCCCGACGACGCGCTCGATTCCCTGGGGCTCTCGGCCGAGGTCGGCTTCGCGAAGCCCCACTCTCTGTGGCACGACGCGGATCTCGCAAGCCTCCGATCGCGACCCGATTTCGTGGAGCTCCTCGAGGACGTCGTCCGCGCACGGCGTCAGGACGTCCTCGCGACACGGGCCGCGCTCGAGGAACGCCGCGAGGCCGGGCGCGTGAACTCGATCGAGTGGCGCGACGGTCATACCGACCAAGTGCACGGGACGCTGTTCAGCCCGGACGGCCTCGATGTGCTCACCTGGGGAGGCGACGGTCGCGTGATCGTCTGGAACCCGGACACGGGCGAGTGCCTTCGATTCCTCGGCAGCTACTCTTCCCGCTTTCTCGACGTCTCCTTCGTAGCCGACGGGAGACGCGTGACGATCTTCGACCGGCTCGCTGGGCAGCTCGCGATCTGGGATCCGCGGAGCGCGCGACGCATCGCGACCCTCGGCACGGACGAAGACACGGTGCTGGCCGAAGTGATCACCACGCCGCAGCAGAGTGAGATCCTGACGCTCGACGATCTCGGCCGGTTCCAGCGGATCGACGCGATTCGCGGTCGGCCGGTCCGCGGGGCCGCCTCGCTCGAGCGTCTCGGCCGCCTTTTCACTGTGACGCCCACCTTCCCCCGTGCCGTCCGTTCGCGCGACGGACACTGGCTCGCGCTCTCGACCGGTGGACACATCCGAGACGCCCGACTGATCGACGCGTCGAACGGAAAGGAAATCCGGACCTGGTCCCCCGCTCCCGGGGGAGAGGCCTACCTCGACTTCACCCGGGATGGATCCAGACTCGTCGTGCATCGATTCGAGACGCCGCCGGTGGCGAACATGAATGAAGCCATCGTGGAAGTTTGGGATCTCGGCGACACGCCCGCCAAGCGGATCGAACGCCCGACCTGGACCCGGTACGCCTCGGCAAACGAGCCCGATCCGCCCCCCGCGTGGAGCTCGGTCGACCGTCGCGGTCGCAGGCTGCTCACGCTCGAGGGCGTCGACGAAGGCTTCGCCCTTCGTTGCTACGACGTCGATACCGGCCGGAAGCTCCACGAGTGGCCGACAACGGCGCAGGCGCCCGGCTGGCTCTTCACCGTGGTCGGCCCGAACGGCGAGCGCGCGATCGCCTGCGACACGCGGAGGCCCGTTCCCGTGGCCGGTGACGAGGGCTTTGCGAAGCTGCTCGACCTCGAAACCGGAAGCCTGATCGGTCATCATCAAGGACCGGCCTATCCCGTGGGCACGGTACGAAGCTCGGACGACGGTGGGGTTTCCTTCCACGTCACGGGCCGGTTGCGGTCGAACCTCGAGGCCTTCGACGGCCGGTCGGGAATCGGGCTCGGTACGTTCTCGCGAAACTCGACGCTGCGGGGGTTCTCACTCGCGCCCCATGGCGATCGCGTCGCCGTGGGTGGCTTTCCGTCGTGGGCCGCCGTCGTCTCGCCGAGCGCAGGCATCACCGACCTCGATAGCCACGCGCTCGACGCCGCGTGGATCCAGCCGCTGCGCGCGGATGCGTCCCCCTCCGGGCAGGAAGAGCTTCTCGCTCTCGCTTCGCAGTCGCGCTGGGTTCCGAGCGCCGGACGGCAAGCGCTCCGGCTCGATGCCGCCACCGGTCGAGTGCTCGGCGACCTCGCGGAGACACGCCACGGTCTGACAGGCGCGTCGGTCCGCGGCGACGGGAAGCGAGTCTTCGTCACCGGTGGGCAAGGATCCTGGCTCTACGACCTGCCGGCCGCAACGCTCGCCGCCGAGATCCCGCGCGCCAACGGGATTTCGTCCGCCTCCTGGACCGCCGACGGACAGCGGGTCATCCTCAGCCGGCGCTCGGCCCCCACCACCGTCCAGATCTGGCGCGTCGCCCCCGCGGGCTCGCCCGCAGACGTCAAACTCGTTCGACGGCTCCCGTCGCGTGCCTGGCCGCACCTCCCCGACAGCCCGCCCGCGGTGTGCTCGCCGACCGAGAACTACTTCGTCATGGCCAACCGGTCGGGCGAGGCCGAGATCCGCGACGATCATCGCGGACGCGTCATCGAGAACCTCGGTATCGCACCGGCCGGCGACTGGAAGCGATTCGACTTCAGCCCCGACGGGCGCTGGCTCCTCGGGAGCGCCGCCCGCGCGGTTCTCTGGGACACGACGTCGTGGGAGGTCGTGGCCGAGCTTCACGCGGATGATCAGCAGATCTTTCATTCGGCCTTCAGCCCCGACGGATCGCGATTCGCGACCGGGCACGCCTGGGGCAATGTCCACGTCGCGCGCGTCGGCGACCCGCCGGCCGCCCCGATCCAGCTCGAGTCGCACTCGAGCTGGGTCTCGTTCGTCGCGTTCAGCGCCGACGGTACCCGGCTCGTCTCGTGCGGCGACGACGGAATCGCCCGGATCTCGGATGCCCGGACAGGAGCCAAGCTCGTCGAGTGTATCGGACACGACGCTGGAATCCGTTGCGCGACGTTTGCAGCCGGTGACACGCGACTCGTCACGGCTGGCAGCGACGGGACGTTCCGACACTTCGACGCCGCGACGGGACGGCTGCTCGCGACCACGGTCGCGTACCGCGGCGGCTGGATGCAGTTCGAGCCGGGCGGACACTATCGCGGCACGCCAGGGGTCGCCGACTGGGCCCGGATCGACGTGGACGGAACGACCTATCCGCTGTCGTCGTACGCCGAGGTGCTCGAGGCGCCGGAGCTCGTCGACGCGGCGCTCGCCGGCGAACGCGTCGAGCCGCACGCCCCCCTCGATCCTGCGCCCGAGGTCACGATCCTGTCGCCCGAGCCCGGCCTGCAGCCGGACCGTTCGTTCCAGCTTCGCGTGCAGGCCACCGACGTGCAGCCGGTCACCGGCATCTGCGTCTTCGTCGACGGCGTCGAGGTGAAGACTTCCGGCCCGATCGACGCGAAGCGCAGCGGTCGAGGTGAGTGGACGTCGACCCTCGAGCTCCCGCTTCGCATCGAAGGCATCGAGGCCGAGATCGTCGTCCGCGCCGAGAACGAGCTCGGAATCCTGAGCTGGCCCGAGTCCCTTCGCGTTCAATACGACCCACCGTCTCGCGATCTCTACGTCCTCGCCATCGGCGTCGGGGACTACGACGACGACACGCTCGACCTCGCCTACGCGACGAAGGACGTCGACGATCTGATCGCGCGGCTCGGGCGCGAGGCCGGTGACCTCTACGACAAGGTCCACGTCAAGCGGCTCGTGAACGACGAGGTCACCAAGGGCGCGATCCCACGGCTTCGCGCGGAGCACCTCCGGAAGGCCAAGCCCGAGGACACGATCCTCGTCTTCGTGGCCGGCCACGGCGTGAAGTCCGATTCGGACGACTACTACTTCCTCACGCCTGATGCCACGCCCTCCGATCCGTATGACGGCATCGAGCGCGACGCCCTCTCCTCGCTCGTCAACTGGGACAAGCTCTCGGCGAATCGGCGCATCCTGTTCCTCGATACGTGCCACGCGGGAGAATCGATCGAGAACAAGACGCGCGGCGTCGGAGTCGTCGAAGTGCTCTACGACCAGCAGCAGATCGACGAAGCGCTCGGCTCCGGTATCTATGTGGTCGCCGCGAGCTCCGAGCAGGGCTACGCCGAAGAGACCGATGGCAACGGCATCTTCACACGTGCGCTCCTCGATGCCCTCGACGGCGCCGCCGACCGCGACAACAACGGCTCGGTCGAGATCCGCGAGATCCTCGACTTCGTCGCCAACGCCGTCCACGAACGCACCGACGGCCGTCAACGCCCCACCCTCCCCCAGGTCACCGGCGGCGAGAACTTCCCGGTGACGCGCGTCGCGAAGTGAGGAACCATCCATGACTCCCATCTGCACGTCGCTTCTGATGACGATCGCGCTCGCGATCGGCGGCGAGGATGCCTCGAAGCTCGAGAGCGAGCTCCGCGAGATCGCCGCCAACGAGTACCGTGTGCCGGCTGAGACGTCGGCCGCCGAGGTCGCGCGCCGCATGCTCGAGCACCTCGGGTCGCCCGATCCCGATCTGCGGGACGGTCTCGTTTACACGACGTTCGCCCTCTGGATTCGAAGGGGCCACTTCGAAACGGCTGAGATGAAGGAGCTCGTCGAGACCCTCTCGAACGACGACCACCTGTTCCACGGAATCGGCGAGGTCGACACCGACTCGGTGTTCCGCCGCTCCTTCGCCGCGCTGGTCCTCTCCGAGCTGGTCCGCCGCCATGTCCAGGAGGCTTACCTCGAGGCCGACGCGGTCGCCGCACTCCAGGCACGTGCCGTCGACTACCTCGAGAAGGAGAATGATCTCCGCGGCTTCGTCGAGGGGAAGGGATTCGCGCACGCCGTGGCGCACACCGCCGACCTCCTCGATCAGCTGGTCCGATGCGAGGGCCTCGACGAGGAAGATCACCAGAAGATGCTGACCGCGATCCGCGGCAAGATGGCGACGACGCGCGTGCTGTACGGATTCGGTGAGGAATGGCGGATGGCGAAGGTCATCCTCACCTTGCTTCGCACCGAGAGCGTGACCGACCGGCAGATGGGCGGATGGCTTCGCGATATCTCGCGCGACCTGCTGCGCCCGTTGCAAGGCGCCGGCGCCACCGAACAGGCCCGGCGCTACGCGAACATGAAGAGCTTCTTGCTGAATATTCACCTTCGCTGCATGAAGGAACAGCCGCCCGTTGACATCACGGCGCAGGTCTTCGCGACGCTCGCGCGGATCACGAAGACGTCCGAGAACTGACCCACGGATGGCCGGCCTCCGAACCGGCCAGAGGAACCCATGACCCTGCTCTTCGTCTACCTCCTGCTCGCTCTCGGAGTGTCCTTCTACTGCTCCGTCGCGGAAGCCGTCCTGCTGAGCGTGAGCCGCCCGTACGTGGTGGCGCTCGAGTCGAAAGGCAACTGGGCCGCCGGGCTCCTCGCGAAGATGCAGAACGACATGAGCCGCCCGCTGGCCGCGATCCTGACGCTCAACACGATCGCGCACACCGTCGGCGCCGCGGGCGCGGGGGCCGAGGCGGCGGCCATCTTCGGCAGCGGCTACGTCGGCATCGTGTCGGCCGTCCTGACGCTCCTCATCCTGTTCCTGTCGGAGATCATTCCGAAGTCGCTCGGCGCGACCTACTGGCGCGTGCTCGCCCCGCCCATGGCGATCAGTGTGCGGTACCTCGTGTTCCTCGTCTACCCGCTCGTCGTCGTCGCCGAGCTCCTGACCCGCTGGTTCGGCAAACACGCGCCGGACACGTTCGAGCGCGAAGAGCTCGCGGCGATGGTCGACATCGGCGAGCGCCAGGGTGAGCTGGACCTGCGCGAGTCGCGCGCCCTGCGCAACATCCTCCGCCTCGAATCGATCCGCGTCCGCGACTCCATGACCCCGCGCACCGTGATGTTCTCCGTTTCGGAAGCGATGTCGATCGGAGAGTACTTCCAGGCGCACGCCGAGATCGCGTTCAGCCGCATCCCGGTCTTCGAGAACACGCACGATCACGTCACCGGCTTCGTGCTGCGGAGCGATCTCCTGCTCGCGCAGGCCCGTGGCGAGCTGGACCGCAAGCTGGTCGACTTCCGGCGTGACATCCGCGTGATCCCGCTCCCGAGCTCGGTCGCCCACGCCTTCGAGACGCTCCTCGATTCGCGCGAGCACATCGCGCTGTGCGTCGACGAGTTCGGCGGGACCGCGGGCATCATCACCCTCGAGGACGTGCTCGAGACGCTCCTCGGCCTCGAGATCGTCGACGAGCAGGACGCCACGGTGAGCATGAAGAAGAAGGCGCGACGCCAGTGGGAAGAGCGCGCGCGCCGGATGGGTCTCGGCGACGACGAATCGTAGCCGACGGACGCCCTCACAAAAAAACGAGGCGCCGGGCCGTAGCCTCGACGCCTCGTTCGATGTCCTGTTTACTGCGTCACGGCTCGCGCCGCGATTGCCGCTTGCCTACTCCACCACCGTGTACTCGATGAAGTCCTCGCCCCAGATCGGGTTCGGGAAGCTCTCACCGGCACGCACGTAGAGGCGGTAGGTACCGAGCGCAGCGCCCGGTCCGACGTTCACCGAGAGACCGACCCAGTTACGAGTCTGTCCCGCGTTGAAGTTCTTGCTCTTCGGTCCGCGCCACGGGTCCTGCGTGCCGCCACCCGGCGTCTCGCGCGTCGCCCAGAGGTCGGTCGCGTGCGCGCTGCCGTCGTTGTTGGTGATCGACAGGTCGAACGTGAACTGCGAACCGCGCGGAACGGTCGTGTTGCCCGAGCTCAGCGCCACCGTGTAGCTCGGCGGGGCGTCGCCACAATCGAAGCTGAAGATGCGGAAGGCATCGATGCCGGCCTCGACGACGGAACCGTCACCGAGGTCGGACGCCTCGAAGCGCACGCGACCGTTCGTGGTCGGCGTCACGAAGTCCGAGACGAGGAAGCTTCGCAGGTTCCAGCCGCCCGAGCTGTTCGGACCGATGGTCTCGGCGAGCACCCACGTCGATCCGCCGTCGTTCGACACGTAGGTGTTGAAGACGTCGTTGTTCGGATCGGAGCCGAAGTTGTTGGTGTACCAGAGGGCGTACTCGACCATCGGCTCATCCACGGCCGTGAAGTCGAGGATCGGCGAGATCAGCCACGTGATGCCGCCATCGACGTCCGAGTTGTCGTCGGCGTTGTCGGTGACGAAGCACGGGCCGCTGCCGTCGAAGTCGACGGACGGATCGCCGCGGTCGCCGCCACCGGCCGGCGTCCCGCGCTCCCAGGCACCGTCGGTCAGGCTCGGATCGTTCTGAACCGTCCAGCCGTTGTTGCCCGAGAAGTCGTCCGTGAAGCCGTCGACGACGCCCGCGTAAGACAGACCCGAGAAGAACGAGTCCGGAGCCGAGAACGGGTGGAACACGACCTCGGCCGTGTCGGTCTCGGCGCTGAAGTAGTACGTAACGGTGTCGCCGCAGTTGAACGACGGGAAGACGGCATCGTAGACGTTGTCCGAGACCACGTTCATCGCGACCTCGGTGTAGGTGCCGCTGCCGTCGTCGAAGAACAGCTTGCCGGTCCCCGGCTCGGGCGTCACCGACTGCCCGGCCACTTCGACGCGGATCGTGGTGCCGCCGTTCGGGTCGATGAACTCGGGTCGACCGTCCGGCAGGTTGAACGTCAGCGAAGCCGTCGCCAGCGCCGCCGTCACCGCTTCCACGGCGTCGATCATGCCCCAGCCGTAGTCGTTGTCTTCGCCGGCCGGTCCGAGATCGACGGCCGTGTCGAAGATGATCTGCTTGATCTGCTCGACGGCGATGTCGGGGTTGGCTTCACGCATCAGCGCGACGACGCCGTTCACGTGCGGCGACGCCATCGACGTACCGCTCAGGCTTCCGTATCCGCCGCCCGGCAGAGCCGAACGAACGTTCACACCCGGCGCCGAGATATCCGGCTTGATGGCCGGCTGGCCGCTCGGGGTGCAGTTGGTCGGACCGCGCGACGAGAACGACGCGATGGGCCAGCTGCCGACGTTTCCATCGACCGCCGCGACGGCGCAGGTGCGGTACGCATCCGTGGCGCGATCGCCAGGACGACGCAGACCGCCCGTGCCCTCGTTGCCCGCCGAGAACAGAATGACGATGCCGGCCGCTTCGCACGCGTCGAGGAAGGACCAGAACGTCTCATCACACGGCGGGTAGCCGTGCGACGTGACCAGCCCCCACGAGTTCGAGCAGACATCGGGGACGTCCCAGTTCGTGGCCGGGTTGCCGTCCGGATCGAGGAACCACTGGAACGAGCTCATGGCGTCCGCCACGGTCTGCGAGATTCCGCCCCCACGGTCGATCGAACCGGCCGCGATCCACTGCGCACCCGGCGCGACACCGATCTGGTCGCCCGGCGCACCGCCACAGACGCTACCCATCGTGTGGGTTCCGTGGCCGTTGCCGTCGTACGGGAAGTCGTTCTGACCCGCGAACGGATCGAACCAGGCCCATTCCGGGTGTCCCTGGTAGCGGATGTCGGCGACGCCGCGCCAGCGGGTGGAGAGCGACGGGTGGTTTCCGTCGACGCCGGTGTCCATGTTGGCGACCAGCACGCCGGCACCGGTGATGCCCATCGCCCACACCTCGTCGGCGCGGACGGCGACCACGCCCGGCTCGGGGCCGCCGCGGAAGGCCGGACCCGGGTTGCCGTTCGGGCTGTCGGGCTCGACCGGGCGGATGCCCTCGATCTCGTAGTTGTAAAAGACGGTCGCGACATCATCGCGCGCGGCGATGCGACGGATCTCGTCCGGGGTGCCGTCGACGCGGACGACGTTGGCGATCCAGTAGGGATCGACGCGCGTCACGCGGCCGTCGATCTCGCGCTCGGCGAGGTACGACAGGATGTCGGCCAGAACCACCGAGGAGCTCGCCTGCAGCGTCGTGACCACGGTCTCGTGGCGAAGGCGCAGGGTCGCGCGGCTCGCGTCGAGCGAGTACGTGAGGTTGTCCAGATCGACGCGGTCGTTCATGTGCACGAGCACCGAAACGACCTCGTTCTCTTCGAAGACCGACAGGTCTCCGTAGAATTTGCCGCTCGCGTTGTCGTGTCCGATACCGTCCTGGGGCGGGGCCGAAGCCATCAGCACCGGAACTGCCGTCAGGAGAGCGACCGCCAGCAGCGACAGCGCTCCCCAACCATGTCTTCTCTTCAAGAGGTGCTCCTTCCTCGAAAAAACCCTCGGTCGGTCCGGGCATACGGGTACCGCAAACCGACCTGCCCTAGGAAGGCGCCTATTGTAACGGAAGAGAATCGGTTTTCCAGCCCCTACTTCAGGGCTGGTAGGGCAAGGACGAGTGGTGCAGCACGATACGCAGGGTGCCGTTCTCGTCCTTCTTGTATCCCCAGCTCTTGTCGACCTTGGTGACGTTGCCGTCCTTGTCGGTGCAGAGCACCCAGCCCATCCACATGGCGACATCGCCCTGGATGAACGTCGCCGACGTCTGGGACTCGACCTTACGCCAGCCCTTGATGCCGAAACCCCCGTCCAGCGGATACTCGTCGCTGTGCCCCACGAAGTACGACAGCGCGCCGTCACGGGTCGGGCGGAAGGTCTTCTCGCCGCTCGCGAGCGTCGGCTTGAAGAGGACGTCGCCCATGTTGTAACCGTAGGCCGCGTCGAGCGCTTCGCCCGCCACCTTGCGCGCGGCGTCGATTCCGCCCTCCTCGAAGGCCATCGATACGGCGACCAGCGCATCTCCCCAGATCTTGCGAGCTTCGGTGAGTTCCTGTTCGGTAATCGTCGTGCTCATCTTGCTCTCCGCTGCGTCTGAAGTTCCGTGTTTTTCAGGACAATCCCGAAGTCTAGCTAAGAGCGGACCGGGACTTCAAACGGCTCCGGCCGGCGTCGGCGATCGGCCTAGAATGCGAGGGTGGCACGGATCCCGAGGACGAGCGCGTCGTCGAGATCGGCGCCATCGGCCCCTCCGGGGTTCCGGATGTACTGCACGCTCCCCTGGAGCGACCAGCCCGGGGTGATCGCGGCTTCGTAGGTGAGCTCCGCGAACGATTCGGTACGGACGCCGGGCAGCGCGCGCCGTCGCTCGCCACTCACCGTCGGATGGAACCAGCCGATGCCGGCACGGTCGTCCGGGCGCCCCGAGAAGAGCCCCTGATACACGAGCGCGACCCGAGCGTCCCGCTCGATCACCGACCGGTCGTCCGGGCTGAAGCCGAGCTGCGCCACGAGATCCACGCCCTCGTCGGAACCGGCGGCCTCGCGCCACAGCGGCTGATCCATCGCGACGAAGAGGCCGTACGTGTGCCCCCGGGTGCGATCGTCGTCGCGCGGGTCGACGACGTCGCCGGTATCCCACCAGCCGCCGGCCTTCCACAACGCACGCGAGTCGGGGCCCGCCGGCTGCACCACGACTTCCGAGATCCAGAGCGTCTCGCTCGCATCCCATCCGAAACGCGTGCCGTCGGGGTTCGTCCGGTCGTCGACGCCATCGGGATCGGCGTGAAAGCCTCCACCCTGCCACGCGAGCCACTCGAGCGGCGCGAATCGAAACGTGGCCGCGGTCGAGGCGAACGGCCACGTGGGTGCGTTGGGCGAGAGGTTCGCGGGGAACGCCGCGGCGCCGTGCAAGAAGAGCTCGCTGCCCGGCGTCACGAGGAACTCGTCGTCGACGATCTGCTGGCCGACGCGAACGCGCAGCCTCTCCTCGTCGCCAAGCTCGACCCACAGGTTCTGGAGCCGCACCCCGCTCGGGGCATCGATGCCGCTCACGCCGAGCCCGTCGCCCACCCGCTCGTCGCTCGGGCTTCCGCCGTTCGGCGCGAGGACGTTGACCTTCGCCCGCATCCCCGAGAAGTCGAAAAGCGGTTCGAAGTCGAGCTCCGCCGAGAAATCGGCGACGCCGTGCGGCTCGACGCCCGTGGCGCGCCCGCCGGTCGTATTGCCGAAGAGCTCGCCGACGTACTCGAAGTCGATCCTGAGCCCCTTCTCCTCGAGCGAGGAGCGCACGCCGCCCCAGTCGCGAGACAGGCGGGGCTCCTCGGGATCCACCCGGTAAGGAAGAACGACGGTGTTGGTCCCCACCGGCAACCACAACATCCACAGCAGAATCGGTCCCATCGACATGGGTCTTTCCTCCGTTTCTGCTGAGTTTCCCTCCTCGGAGTGACCTCCCCCTTCCCTTTCGGTTCCTTCGTGGCTCCTTTCGCTATTCGCCGCGATCCATCAGCCCTTCGCGCCACGCCATCACGGCCGCCTCGGTCCGGTCGGCGAGATGGAGCTTGCCGAGAACGTTGCTGACGTGCCCCTTGACGGTCTTCTGGCTGATGAAGAGCTGGGCGGCGATCTCGGCGTTGCTCTTGGCCTCGCCGATGCAGCGCAGGATCTCGAGCTCTCGCTCGGTCAGGACGAGGAACGGGTTCGGGCTGGCCTGCTCGGTGCCGCGCGTGAGGTCGAGCAACTGCTTGGCGACCCGCGGATGCAGCGTCGCCTCGCCGCGAGCGGCTCTTCGGATCGCGGCGGCCAGGTCCGCGGCGGCGATGTCCTTGAGGAGGTAGGACTGGGCGCCGGCGCGGATCGCGGGAAGGATATGCTCGTCACCGTGGAACGACGTCAGGACGACGACAGCGGAACGCGGGCTCGCGAGCTTGACCCGACGCGTCCCCTCGACGCCGTTCCCGCCCGCCATGACGAGGTCCATCAACACGACGTCCGGCGAAGTCTCGGCGGCGATCTCGGCAGCGGCCTCGCCGTTGCCGGCCTCGCCGACGATGACGAATCCCTCCTGGCTCTCCAGGAACGAACGGATGCCCTCGCGGACGATCGCATGGTCGTCGCAGATCAGAATCGTGATCGAGTCGGACTCTTCGGCGGCGCTCATCTTCGTTCCTCCGGCGCGTGCTCCACGGACGCTCGGATGCGGGTGCCGCTCCCGGGCGCGGAATCGATCTCGAGGTCGCCCTGCAGGCGATCCATTCGCTGGCGCATCCCGGCGAGGCCGCCCCGAGGAACGGCGCCGTCCCCGTCGAAACCTCGACCGTCGTCTTCGATCCGGATCTCCGACTGCTCGGCATCGACGCGAAGCTGCACGCGGACGCTTGTCGCGCCCGAGTGGCGGGCCGCGTTGGCGAGCGCCTCCTGCGTCAGCCGGAAGAGCTCGCGTGCCACGTGCGGCTCGGGAGGTCGTTGCATCGTGCACTCCACCGAAGTCGCGATGCCGTAGCTGCGCGACCACTCCTCCGCGTAGCTGCGCACGGCTTCGTCGAGCGGCTTCTCGGCCAGGTCCGGGGGATCGACCGCCTCGATCATCGCGGCGATCTCTCCCTGCGCACGCGTCGCGAGCCGGATCGCATGCTCGAGATGCGCCTTCGGATCGACGCGCGCCGCCTCGAGCCGCATCGTCAGCGCGAAGAGATGCTGCTTGACCGAATCGTGCAGCTCGCGCGCAATGCGATCGCGCTCCTCCATCGCGGCGACATCGCGCCGTTCGTCCAGGAGCTCGGCCAGCCTCGCCGCCATCCCTTCCATCCGGTGGGCCAGCTCGCCGAGCTCGTCCTTCCCGTGGATCGGAATGCGCGCCGTGAGCTCGCCTCGCTCCCAGGCCGCGGTCGCGGATCCGATCGCCTCGATGCGTCTCGTGAGGTTGGACGACGCGATGTGCCCGAACACGTATCCGACCGCCGCGCCGAACAGGAGGATCCCGATCGCGCTCGGAAGCAGCGCCGTCGGCAAGGACGCGAAGAACGCGCCGAGCTCTCCCGTGAAGTCGATATCGAGAAGCAAGGCGCCGATCGGCTCTCGGGTAGCGGCGTCTCGAACGGGCGTGGCAGCGAGGATCCGCCCCCCGGGCAGCCGACGCGAGAGTCCGGCGACGTCGCTCTTGCCGGCGAGCGCGTGGTTCACGACGGCGAGGAGGCGCTCGCTAGCCACGGGGTCGGCGAGCTCGATGCCGCCCTGCGCGAGCCGCGATTCGATCGACGAGGACGCATCCGACCGAAGCAGGATCGGACGGACTTGCTCGCGGTTGCCGAGGTCGACAGCGAGCTCGAATCCGGGCCGCCCGACCACGACTCTCGATTGGAGGAGGAGCCCGAGCCTCCCGTCCGACGAGATCGCGTCCGGGGTCGCGCCACTCCCGGCGACGGCTCGACCCGGTTCCGACGAGGATCGGGCGAGCTCGGCCCGGGCCGCCTCCTCGAACGAGGCCAGCTCGGCCGCGATACGCTCGGGGAAGAAGCGCTCCTCGCGGAACATGACGTAGCTCACGATCGCGAGGACCAGGAGCTCGGCGAGCGACATGCCGAGCACGGTCACGATCATGTAGCGCCGCGAGAGCGCCCGACGCAGGCTTCCTCGGCTGGCAGATGCGTTTTCCATGGCCCCAGTCTAGCGCGCGATCGGCCCGCGCATCCATGGGACTCCGGGCCCGATTCCGCCCCGCCTCGAGACCCGTTCGAAACGGTCCTGGCGGCCGATTCACGGATTCGCGTGTCGAGATATCCTCGATCGTGGTTCCCGAGGAGCCGATTTCGAGGCCCTCGCCGATTCTGCCCCGCACCTGAGGAGTCCACCGATGAGCTCGATGATTCGCACCTCTTCCGCCTGTCGCCGACTGCAGTCGAAAGTCAAGGTCCTTTTCGGAATCGCCCTGACGCTCGCTTCCGTGACGCCGGTCGCGGAGGCCTCCCCCTCGGATCCGCCGACGACGATCGAGCAGTGGGTCGAGCAAGACGGGATCCCGATCCGAAGCGTCGATCCCGGCGATACCGACTTCGCGGACTTGCAGGCGCTCGGCCGCGCGATCGGCGACGCGCGAATCGTCCAGCTCGGCGAGATGAGCCACTTCGCGGCGACCGACTTCCTGGCCAAGGCCCGCATCATCGCGTATCTGCATCAGGAGCTCGGCTTCGACGTCCTCCTGTTCGAATCGGGCATGGCGGATGGACGACGCGTGGACGAGGCGCTGGTCTCGGGCGAGCCCGCCAAGAAGGCGGCGCCTCTCGGAGTGTTTCCTCTGTGGAGTCGCACCGCCGAAGGCCTGCGCGTGTTCGAGTATGCCGCGCAGACCAAGGGCACGAACCGTCAGCTCGAGATCGGCGGTTTCGACTCGCAGTGCTCGGCGCCGGCCGGCAAGTCGGCGGGATGGATCCGGTCGATGGCGCGACTCGCGGCCGCCGTCGATCCGCCGCTGGTCGCGACGTCCGAGCTCGAGCAAGCGGAGCAGACGCTCGATCGCGCGGTCGGCCTGAAGATGCAGGCCGCCATGCAGCAGCCGGCACCGGAAGACGCCGACGCATTCGCCGAGCAGCTGAAGGCCGTGAGCGCGATGCTCGAACGACTCGAGGCGGAATCTGCTGTGCGCGAAGCCGAGCTGCGCAAGGCACTCGGCGCCCGCGACCTCGGATGGCTGCAAACGGCCGTCTCGGCCTTGTCGGCCTACACCCGCAATCTGCAGCTCGAGACGAAAGCCGAGTTCTTTCGCTCACCCGAACAGTTCCGCGAGTCGTTCGAACGACGGGACGCGAGCAACACCCGGATCGTGCATTACCTCGTCGACGAGTACTACGCAGGCCGCAAGGTCATCCTCTGGGGGCACAACGCCCACCACATGCACGCGTACGTGTCGGCCGACGCCGTCACCGGCCAGAGCCCCACGATCGGTGCCGAGCACGCCGACGGCTTCATGCAGAACATGGGGCTCCAGCTGTCGCGGGACTACGGAGACGACCTTCGCACGATCCTGTTCGCGTCCGCAACGGGCACGGTCCGCGGCGCGAAGCTGGATCCCCCCGTGCCGGGAACGGTCGAAGCCGCGGTCTTCGCGCTCGACGCGCCCCACACCGTGCTCGACTTCCGCGCCGCCCGCGCCGTCGAGAATCATCCCCTGTCGCAGGTCCCCTCGATGCGCCTCATCGATGCCGTCCCGGTCCACTACGACGGCGACTGGCGGAACGTGACCGATCTGCTGTTCGTGCACCGCGAAGTCCGGTCGACGAGGTGACGCGCTCTAGTCCCAAGCACCGCTCAGCACGAAGGCTCCCCAGGTGGAGGGCAGGCCGCGGCCTTCGTTCTCGATGCGGTTCTTCTTCAGCAGGTCGAGCTGGGCGCCGCGCAGGGCTTCGAGGCGAGACTGGTCGCGGAGCCACAGGCGGGCGTAGAAGTTGCGCATGAGCTCGCTCGTCGAGTCGTCACGCACGGACCACAGCGAGCTGATCACGGTGCGGGCACCGGCGAGCTGGAACGTTCGGCGCAGGCCGAGCAGCCCCTCACCGGCTTCGGGACGTCCGAGGCCCGTCTCGCAGGCCGACAGCACGATGAGGTCGACGCCGCTGAGGTCCAGGAACGAGATCTCCTCGGCGGTGAGCAGACCGTCGTCGCGGCCGGCCTTGGGCGCTTTGTTCGCGCCGGCGAAAACAAGACCGGAGAGCAAGCCGGGAAGCATGCCGGTCAATCGTTCCTGCTCTTCGCGCATCCGCATCTCGACTCCGCGCTGGCCTTTGACCTGCTCCCACATCGACGGCAAGCCTTCGGGCTGGAAGAAGCCGTGCGTCGCCAGGTGGACGACGCGGTGGCGCGAGAGCTCGTACTTGATTCTCTCCTCGTTGGCTTCGCTGCCGCGAAGGAGCAGGCGGCCCTCGTCTTCCTCGAACGTCTCCTCGTGGAGATCCATCACCACGGAAGACTCGAGATCGGTCGCAGGAAGGCGCCCCCAGTAGTCGGCGAAGCTTCCACGGATCGCGACCATCTGTTCCGAAGCCTCGCCCGTGATCTCGGGCATCGAGGGCTCGCTGTCCGTACCCTCGGCCGCCTCGCGCCACGCGAGGTCCCCGCCCTTGCGATAGTCGACCGCACCGACCGCGAGCAAACCGCCTCGCGATTCGTCCTCGCGCTCGCGGCTCGCTGCCGAGACGAGATCGAGGAGCGATCCCGCTTCTTGCAAGTAGACGAACGCGTAGTGCTCGATCAGGTAGGTCTCGTCCTCGCGCTGCAGCACCTCGAACGGAAGCGTGCCGAGGAAGCCATCCGGAGACACGAAGATCTTCCGCGCATCGCCGACGCGGGACTCGA